>JACDGI010000702.1 GCA_013821665.1 Anaerolineae bacterium | reverse complement strand
GGGCTTTATTAATCTTGCCGGAGGGTTTATCCTCCGGCAAACGCTTTGCCCTTTACTAACTTAATACAGTCCTACCTCTAAACCGCAACCGCTGCTTTTTCCGCTTCCACAACCCCTTCGCGCCGTTCGATTCGCATCTGAATATCCGGTTCTGGCCGCAGCGTCACCAACGGATTGAGTTTAATGTTTTGGCCGGATAACAGCGACAGATGATACCGTTGTAGAATAGTCGCAAACACTAATTCCGCTTCCATCATGGCGAACTGGTTGCCGATGCACACCCGCGACCCACCGCCAAACGGGAAGTAGGCATATTTGGGGATATTTTCCTCATTTGCCGCTGCAAACCGTTCTGGCAAAAACGCTTCTGGTTGCTCCCAATAACGCTCGTCATGATGCAGCACATACATGCTCATCATGACGATGCTGCCTTTGGGAATTGTGTAACCGCCGAGTTCAAAATCGGACTGTGCCTCGCGTGAAACCGTCCATGCTGGCGGATATAAACGCATCGACTCTTTGACGACCATTTCCAAGAAAGGCATCTTGGGTAAATCAGCCAGTGTTGGCCGTCGAGTGCCAATCATGGTCTTGATTTCTGCCGCCAATTTTTGCTCGATTTCGGGATGCTGCCCCAGCAGATAGAATGTCCATGCCAGCGCATTTGCCGTTGTCTCGTGACCTGCCGCGAATAACGTCATAGCCTCATCCTTGACTTGCTTGGTGGTCATTGTCCCGCCATCTTGCTCATCGACGGCCATCAACAGCATGGAAAGCAAATCGCCCTTATCCTCGCCCGATGCCTGCCGTTCTTCAATGAATCCCACAATCGTCTCGTCAATGGTATTCAGTGCAGCGCGACGTTTGCGCCGGATCGCCGTTGGGAATTTCTCCTTGAGTTGCAGCGGATGTGAAATCCGGTCAGACATCGCCTCGATCCCCACGCTGATCGCTGCACCGATACTGTCTGCTGCCTCGGTAACATCCGTATCAAAAAGCGTTTTACCGACGATGCGCATCGTCAGGTGCATCATCTCATTTAACATGCCAATCTGCTTGCCATTTTCCCAGTCGTTCAGCATGTCACTCGTATAATTGACCATCGTGTCGGCATAGGTCGCAATCCGGTTGTGGTGGAATGCGGGTTGCACCAATCGCCGTTGCCGCTTATGCAGATCACCGTCGCTGGTCAGCAGCCCTTGCCCAATCGAGTCTTTGGAGGCATTTTTGAGGGTAGGGGTCTTCTGGAACTGGTCGGCATGTTTAACCAGCACATACTGCACATGTTCGTGGTTATTCAGTTGGTAAACGTGTCGCGGCCCAAGTTTATAGTGAACGATGTCGCCGTACGCACGCTGATTTTGGGTGAGGAAGCCAATGCGGTCTTGTTGTAATTGGCGCAGGCTGCCAAGGAACGGCAAACCTTTGGGGCCGGGAGGGAGAATTTGGATAGTAGCCACGTTAACCTACACTTACTGTAATTGTGGACATGATGTATATAATTACGATACGCCAAAATAAAAACGAGGTCAATAGTCCTCACCTCAACACATGTAAACTCTCTGTAAATTCATATACCTCGTATAACATCCCTAAACGCGAACTGTAGGGGCGCAAGGCTTTGCGCCCAAAAATTCTCTACCATAATTTTCTGACACAAATCTATATCCCATTGTAGGGAAGAGGCCTGCCTCTTCCGCGCTTTAATCTCAATACGGTTAATTTCCAACCGATTTCGATCACATATTATCAAATAGGTTTATTTCAGGTTTGTCGGCAAACCGTTTTCTTACCATTCTTCAACTTGCTGCCCAAATATCTCCCTTGGAACGTTAGCGCTGAACATCCAAAAGAGTTACAAAATGTTCTTCCAAAATGTAACCCATTTGCTCGCCGCCTGTTGTATGATTTTCGTAGAGGGCTGCCGTCAGCAACATCTCGCGCAATTTAACGTCCCCCTGCATTCTAATGGCAGCGGTAAACCTAAATGGCACTGATGCCGCCGCCGCCACTGCCGCCAATAGATTTAGAGGTCTTTCAAGTCTCTAGAAACGGTTCGATTTTTGCAGCAACCATTGCAGCAGCAGACACGAATTTTATCGCCGCAGCATCCACAGCCGAGCCATCCGCCGAAACTGCACCAAATGCGCTTCCGAATTTGCAGCATTTGCAGAATTTTCCGAATCAAGTACGCCAACTTTGTTTCTTCAACACGCTTTCCGATGTAAGACCTTGTGTCGTTTGTTCGGCTCGTCGTTCGAGTCGTCGCCGTGCCTGTTCATGGATTTCTTGGACGTGTGCGACCTTTTCTTCAATAGCGACCTTCAACCAGCGTTCGCCATTTTCAACCGTCGCCACACTCCCACTGCCGTATGCGCCCGTCAAAGTATCATCCTCCCACGTCGCCGACATAATAAGTGCGCCGCCTTCGATCCAGTCCATGTAGTAATTCGGCGTGCTGATAAAATTTGGTTCATCGACCACCCGCTCCATTTTGCACAGCTCAGGTCGCAGGTAGAGCAGGTAAGCCGTTTCCAGTTCGCAAGCATGGCCCATCCCGCCAATCGCTGATTTACGGTATTGGTCGATTGCCGGTGCGCCCAAGTGACCAGAAGTATGCAGAAAAGTCGTTGTCGCGAAAATGTGATGGTGATGATCACCCGCGTATTTCACAACATTATGGAGGAATGACCCGTTGCCGCCGTGCCCGCTCATCAGATAAAAACGGTCAGCGCCGCGTGCCACCAAGCCATCAATCACTTCGAGGAGAAAATCTTCAAACACCCGCCCGCCCAAATTGAGCGTTCCCGCGAACGAGTCGCGGTACATACTCACGCCATAAGGCAGTGTCGGCAAGGTTTCAGCTTGCTCAGGTATCTCTTCTGCGGTGCCGTTAGCGATGGCACCAATAATCACGGTATCCGTGTTCAGTGGTAAGTGGTAACCATGCTGCTCGGTATGCCCACATGGAATCAATATCACGCGCTGTTGTGTAGCTGCCAACGGTGGTGGATCATAAGCGGGGAAACGCGGTAAAAAAATCTGCTCGACATGTTCACTCGCGAGCTGCTCGTTCCCCGAGTGAACCACAAAGAATCGCGTAAACCCTTGCTCACGTAAACCATCGAAAATCGCTGTGACCACTCTCTGAAGCATTTTCTCACTGACCGGTGCGACACTCGTTTGCCATCCATATGGAAGGGAAGGCAGTAGGCAAATGGTTTCTGAACCGATATGCTTGGCAGCTTCGTTGATGATAGAACCCTCACCCATCCGCAGCACAAATGGAATGTCACGCGGCAGATCAACCACTTCCGGCCACGTCAACCAGTCATAATGAATGATTTTTAGCATCAGTATTTCCTCCTGATGAGCTGAATGTAACGGGTTCAACCGCTGCCCGAAAGTGCAGTGGCGCTCAACCTTTGCTCACCGATATAATAGCGCTTCCACCAATTTTATTCATCGAGAAGGTCGCTATGCCGGATTGGGTCGATGTCCTGCTGAGGATTGTTTTGTTTCTCGCTGGCGGTTATCTCGCTGGCTGGACGGTTATGTCCGCCATTCGTAGTTTTGTCCTGCCGCGCGGTGATAATGTCGGCCTGACGCGCTTTGTCTTCCGGCGTATGTCGCAGGTTTACCGCCTCATGGCAAAAAAAGCCAAAACCTACGCTGAGCAGGATCGTATCATGGCGATGTTTGCTCCGGTGACATTGCTCTTGCTACCCGTCATCTGGTTATTCTTGATTTTGATCGGCTACACCATGATGTTCTTCGCTTTACACGAAGGTACACTTTATGAAGCCTTCAAAATCAGCGGTTCATCTTTATACACATTGGGTTTTTTCACAGTCGAGTCGCTGCCTTCTAATGGCATGGCTTTCTTTGCGACCATCATGGAATTTACCGAGGCCACCATTGGTCTTGGTTTAATCGCCATTGTGATTTCGTACCTGCCGACTATGTATACCGCCTTTTCCGCGCGGGAAACATTGGTCACGCTGCTTGAAATACGCGCAAATTCGCCGCCCTCGGCTGTCGAGCTTATTCTCCGTGCCCACCGTATTCGTGGCTTCGACTCATTAAAAGAACTGTGGGCGACTTGGGAAGTCTGGTTCGCCCAGATTGAGGAAAGCCATACTTCGTTGTTTGCCCTCAATTTGTTTCGCTCACCTCAGCCAGAACGCTCATGGATTACCGCTGCCGGTGCTGTGTTGGATGGGGCAGCTTTGATG
>JACDGI010000701.1:754-4239 GCA_013821665.1 Anaerolineae bacterium | reverse complement strand
ATGCCTTACATGACGGCGGGGGGTGCGGCAGTTCTCATCCCTGATCGGGCGCGGTTGGGCGATTTGATGGTGAAGGTATTCGGGAGTAATTATTCGCAGTAGATGCAAACGCCCAGATTTTTACCACAGAGACACAGAGGGCACAGAGAGAAAGCAAGAGAATCAAAAACAGCACACCAAATTGGTGTGCTGTTTTATTTTCAAGGATCCCGCTATGCCGTGTGCCGCGATGTTTTTGAACCTGCTTTCGCAGGGTGGGCATCTGACTGTTAACTTGGTCTTAACCGCGCAGGTCTATCACCGAATCACCAGACGTTTGACGCCCGTCATATGGGTGTTGGCTCAAACGCATTACGCCATCACGGGCACAGCAGGTTGAGGTCTTTTATACCAGACTGGCTTATTGCTGTAAAGGCTGACCTTGGTCTAAATCACACTCTTAAATAACCTATAAAGCCATCATAATGACAAGTCCTCAATTGGCGCTATAATTTGACTTCTATTTAACTAGTTTAACGAAATAGGCGAGAAATATATGAACAATCAAAGTCTAAAATCCGGTTTAGCCGAGTTCATCGGAACCTTCACATTGGTATTTGTAGGCGGCTTCGCGGTAGCATCAGGGCAAGGAGTGGTAGCCGCAGCGCTGGCACACGGCTTGATACTGGTGGGCATCATTTTCGTCTACGGGCATATTTCAGGAGCACATGTTAATCCGGCGGTGACGCTCGGGCTGCTAGTGGGCCGCAAGATCGATATTGCCAAAGCAGTGACTTATTGGATCGCCCAATTCGCCGGCGGAATCATCGCGGCTATTCTGTTGAATGTGATTGTTCCGGGTGCGGCAAAAGGTGGGCAAACCATCGGCAGTCTAACGACCAGCGCTGTTTGGTCAGCAGCATTACTTGAAGCCGTGATGACGTTTTTGCTGGTAAGCGCTGTATATCAGGCGGCAGTTTATGAAAAAGTAGGCAACCTCGCCGCGTTAGCGATTGGCTTAACGCTTGGAGGGTGCATTTTGGCTGGCGGTACTTACACAGGTGCATCGCTTAATCCAGCGCGGACACTTGGCCCGGCTCTGGTAGCGGGTGATCTAAGCTATATCGTGCCTTATCTGGTGGGTATCTTCGCGGGTGGGATTGTGGCAGGACTGCTCCACGCGAATTTCTTTAAGTCAGATAAATAGAAGAAGCAAATACAAATCGCCAAGTGCGCCAAGAAGGAAGAGAAAAGATTCAAACAAAAACGGGATGCGACGTGCATCCCGTTTTGATTTCAGTGCAGGTTCAGTTAGGCTTCTTCTTCGGGTGGCATGACCACGCTGATATGGACTTCTTCAAGCTGCTTGTCAGTCGCAGGTGAGGGTGCGTGAACCATCAAGTCGGAGCCGTTTTGAGTCTTGGGAAACGCGATAACCTCGCGGATATTAGGTTCGCCGCACATCAGCATGACAAGACGATCAATGCCCCATGCGATACCGCCATGTGGGGGCACACCGTACTGGAAGGCTTCTAACATGTGTCCGAACAGCTTACGGGCATGTTCAGGGTCTTGACCAATGAGTTTGAAGATACGCTCTTGCAAGTCGGCTTTATGAATACGGATGCTGCCGCCAGCCACTTCATAGCCATTGCAAGCGAGATCGTACTGCTGACCACGCATTTTGCCGGGGTCACTATCCATGTATTGCACATCATCCCACACGGGCGCGGTGAACAAATGATGTGACGGATCCCAGCGCTTCTCGTCTTCGTTCCATTCCACCAGCGGGAAGTCATAAACCCAAACAAATGCCAGTGTATTTGGGTCGCCAAGGTTTTTCTGTGCAGCGATGGTACGGCGAACCGCATCGGTAACTGCATAGACCACTTTACGCGTATCCGAGACAAACAACAGCAAGTCGCCGGGTTTGGCATTGGCTTTCTCAAACACAGCCAGTTTCTGATCGATGGTGAAATATTTACCAATTGGCCCTTTTACCTCGTCAGCTTCGTTTTCGGGCAGCGCCATCCATGCCAAACCTTTTGCTCCAGCCGAACGCGCCAGGGTTTCCAGATCGGCGGTGTCTTTACGCAACTGTGTACCGCTAACCTTACCACCACCGGAGATATTAATGACTTTGACCGGCTTGCCTTCGGCCACGTTGTTCTGGAATACCGGGAAGGCACTCTTACCTGCCAATTCGCTGATGTCGATGGCTTCCATACCGTAGCGTAGGTCGGGCTTGTCCGAACCATAGGTTTCCATCGCTTCGGTGAAGGTGATACGCTTGAAAGGCTTGAATAAGAGTTTCTTGTCACCGACCGTTTCAACAAGGGCTGTCATCATATCTTCGATGAGCTGCATGACATCTTCGCGCTCGACAAAGCTCATTTCGAGGTCAAGTTGGGTAAATTCAGGCTGGCGTTCACCGCGCAGGTCTTCGTCACGGAAGCAGCGGGCAATTTGGAAATAGCGCTCGTAGCCAGCGACCATCAACAACTGCTTGAACTGCTGCGGGCTTTGCGCCAGCGCATAGAACTTACCCGGTTGATAGCGACTCGGAACCAGAAATTCGCGTGCGCCTTCGGGTGTGGTCTTAAAGAGAATAGGCGTTTCAATTTCAACAAAGCGCTGACCGTCGAGATAATCACGCACGAACTTCACGATGCGATGGCGCAAGACGATATTGTTTTGCATACGCGGACGACGCAGATCGAGATAGCGGTATTCCATACGCCGCGCTTCCTCAACATTTTCTTCTTTGTTGATGTAAAACGGCGGGTTTTTAGCGGGGTTCAGCAGCTTAATTTCAGCGGCGACCACTTCTATCGCACCGGTTGGGAGTTCGTCATTGGTCGTGCCATCGGGACGGGGACGAACCTTGCCTTCCACCTGCAAGACAAATTCGGTACGGACTTCACTGGCAATGGCGTGGGCTTCGGGCGATGTTTCTTGATTGATCACCACCTGCGTAATGCCCCAGCGATCACGTAGGTCAATGAAAATCAGGCCGCCTTGATCGCGGCGACGATTGACCCAGCCCGCCAGCGTAACCGCTTGCCCGGCATGTTCGGCGCGTAATTCCCCGCAGGTATGTGACTTCAACATGAGTGTAGCTGCTCCTCAACCGATACGCTTTATTCGCAATAAATAGATATGGGCTACGGATTCGTCACTTGAGTACCCATTGTGACCTCATCGCGTAGTCGGAAAAGGATAGCACGGTTGAGGCGAGAAACAAATAGTAAGGTTGTGTGGAATTGAAAGGCTGGAAAGCTTTGAGAGTAGATAAATGAGGGAGAACACATAGGTCCTCCCCTACAGAGGGCGGTTTTTAGCAGCGAGGTATGGACGAAAATCTAGCTGGCTGTGTTTAAGAAGCCACCGGCAAGTTGGCGATCTATCCAGCGCGAAATAAAGGGATAGCGGTAATCGTGGCGATTATAGGTCTGGTAAGCGGCAATCGTTGCTAAAAGAAGCGCGGCAATCGGAGCGGTAAATAT
>JACDGI010000701.1:0-744 GCA_013821665.1 Anaerolineae bacterium | reverse complement strand
ACAAGCGCCAGCACGATACCGACAATGGCCCACAGTGGCACTAAGATGATTCCAGCCAGCACGAATATGGCGAGTAAGGCAATGATCATACCGATGCCCCACGCTAATCCGCCAACGACAGCCAATGCTAACACACCAACTGTAGCCAGAATTTGCAAACTAAAGGCTTGAAGTGCGTGAAAGACCACATAGTCCGATTTCTTGCGATACATGAGGTAAATCACAAGCGGGATGAAGATACTAATCGGTATCGTAAAGCCCGCCGTTAGGAAGCCGCTGAACATTGTCACCCAAATGCTGGCGTGAGCAATAGAAGCCCACAATTTCTCTTCGTCGGTGACATTCATCGTGCTGTAGCTGCGCGGCATAACCTTGCGTTTTTGAGGCTCTTGATAGCGCATTTCATACTCGCGAACGAGTTCCTCTTCGGTTTGTACGCGGGGCGCTGCTGATAAACGCGAAACCCGGTCGTTGTCCTCCGGGGCGCGGATTGGGTCATCACTCATTCTGAAACCATCCTCGTGAAGCATCGTTTGTCATCAATATTAGACTACCAATACTTGCATATACGCAAGACGGTGTGCGAAGTTGCAAACAAGATATGCTATACTCGCGCGGATGATATTCAGCAACAATTTCACTTTCACTAAACGACAAATTGGCTGGCTGCTGGTTATTGGGGATGTGCTGGGCGCTTTGGGGCTATTGGCTCTAAACGTCATCCGACATAAACCCGTATCCGAC
>JACDGI010000700.1 GCA_013821665.1 Anaerolineae bacterium | reverse complement strand
TTAACCTCTTCGAGTGCTAACCAGCCTTCGCCTTCCCGGTCAATTAAGTTGTATGTCCGTAGCATGGCTTGATACGAGGTATAGATTTTCGCTAAATCACGGTCTTTATCACTGCCATGCTCAGCGACTATTTCAAAGGCCTCTGGATAGACGACATTCTGCTTGAGTTCATAGATGAAATCTGCGATCACCTTGGCGAAGCCCGGTTTATCAGCGATCTTTTGGAAAACGGTTAATTGATTGTTCTGCTGGAGTTCCGTCAACAGCCCACGAATGAGTTTCAGCCGCGCGGTGTCATCCACTTCACGCTGGGGTTTGCCGACCATATCCAGCAGTCGCGCGTATAGTGTGTAAAAGCTGAAAAAGGTGATGTTGAAGTAAACACGCCGCTTGTCTATACCTTCAACCAACCGTTGCCGCAGCGCATCCTCCTGCCGTCTTCCCGGCAGCAGCACCCAGATCGGCGCGAAAGGCTGCATTTCAACGACTTGATGTAGTTGGTTTAGAGCATATTCGGTTTTGCCTGCACCTACGGGAGCCAGCAGGAGTTCACTCGGCATAGCGGTTTGTCCTAATCAAGGAGCAGACGGCGCGTTGCCGTTACAGTCTCCTGTGGAATGCGGTCTTGTTTCGCAAGAAATTGGCCGCTGAGGTTTTGGAGGAGCGAATGGAGATGGCTAATCGGTACGACGGGTTCCTTCTCGGCGATTTGTACCGCGCCCGGCCCCGCTGTAAACACGATAATGCCAAATACCGGAACGGTGTCAAGCCGGTTTCTTGCCAGATAATCTCGCAAATGTTGAATGTCGTCTACGGCTTCTTTAGTAGGATTGGTCGCGAACGGCAGCCATTCGCCTTGTTTATTCTGTTGAAGCCAGTTGGCCGCTTCGTTGGCGTAATTACCCTTGCTGTCTAAAATCCGAAAGAGCAATACTCCCGGTGGCCCTAACAGCACGGCATCAAAATAACCCAGTCCTGACCGGTTAATATTGCGGATAAAGGAATAGCGACCATCGAAATAATTGCTTTGGTTCAGAACATCGCCCGTCATCAACGCCAGATCATTTTCTTTGCGACGGGTCAGCGCCCGAATGCCAATGATAATCGCCACGATAACCACGACGATGCCGATGATAAGCAGGCCATTTCCAGCCAGATCATATAACCAGAACAGCGGATGAATGCGGGGAATGAGTAAGATTGTGGTCAGCAGCGCACCAATCACTGTCAGCAGTACACCAAGTGCCAGTATGATAAATGCCATTTGCAATAATTGAGTCGAACGCCGGTTGAGCGCCCGTACAGGAGCAATATTTTCCATCAGTTGGTTTTCTACCTTACTGTCGCTTCTGTGCAGAAATTTTGGCGCGGCGCAGTGTTAAGACTTCTTCAAGAACTTTTTGCAGTTCATTGAAACGCGGTAACGGCTTATACATCAGTCGGTCAGCGTCGGTTCTCTTCATAATAGCATCGGCTTCTTCTGTGCTGAGCCGGTAAGCCGTTGCGAATACGATAGCAACCTGCCCCAAAATAGGGCTTTTGCGTAATCGAACGGCCACTTCATCACCGTTAATCGTACCCGGCAGCCGAATATCAAGCAGCGCCAGTTCGGGGAGTTCACCTTTGAATCGTCCCTCATCGACATCATCAATCCAAGAAACAGCCTCTTCGCCATCGACGAATGCCACACCTTCGATGCCCCACATTTCGAACATAGCCAATAAAACTTCGTAAATATCGGGCTCGTCTTCAACAACCATCCATGTAGACAAAGTAAGCTCCTTCTTACAAGGGACGCAACATACGAACTCTTTTGATTATACATATATTTTCTTAAGCTGACTTGTACAAAGTTGAGATTTTATCGGAGCAGGATTTGCTTACAACAGGTATACTGAGAAAATAACTAAATTGTAAGCCGTGTTTGATAAGAGGTTTGCCTTGATTTGGCTGATTGCGGAAGATGAAGTCGATATTCTTAATTTGCTCACGATGGTCGTGCAAGTATGGGGCCATAAACCCCTTGCGTTTGAAAGTGGGCAAAAGGTTTGGGATTGGTTAGATAAAATTGAGTCAGGGACTTTCGTTGGCGAGCTGCCCCATTTCGCCTTAATGGATATTCGGATGCCCGGTAAAAAAGGTAATGAAGTTGCTCACCGGATGCGAACCATGCCGGCATTCCGGCAGATGCCACTGGCCTTGATGACCGCCTATTCTTTGAATGACTCCGAGCGGCAGCAAATTCAGTCCGACGATGGTGTTGATGCCATCATTAACAAACCTTTGCCAACCTTCGATGAATTACTGATGACACTCAACCGTATTATTGCCAATAAACGCATAAATGAATCCGGGGTCAGTCAATCACCATGAGCAATAGTGATCCGCAAGAACTCAGCGGGGTGATTCGCCGCGTCGATCATTTGGGCAACGCCACTTCTCAACTCTTCAGCCGCTTGTATCAAGGATTGCGTCGTGGCGCTGAAACACCGACCGATAACAATGGCTCGGTAACAGGCGCACCCATTCCACCCACTCCTGAACAGGAAAGCGCCGCTAAAGCCCGTGATACGGATGTCGAGCGCCTGAGTGCCATCATTCATGCGCTGGATGAAGGCATTATTGTTCAGGATACCGAAGGTCGCGTCCTCATTGAAAATGCCGCTGCCAAAAAACTTATCGGCAGTCGTAAAGATTTTTGGACGAGTGAACTCGGAACACTTTTCAATGCCTTTCGTGATGTGGTACGGCTTGAATCCGAACTTGCACCGCTCGGTGAGCCAGCCCGTATCCAAATCAACAATATGATTATCGGCGCACAGGTTGCCGCCGTAGCTGATAGCACTGGCAAGCGCATTGGTACCATGATGGTCTTGCGTGATGTGACGCGTGATGCGCTGGCTGACCGTCTCAAAGACAGTTTTGTCACGGCGATCTCGCATGAACTGCGAACACCGATGGCAGTCATCAAAGGGATGAGCGATGTCATCATGGGGCAGCCGCAGGATAAGCCACCTAATCGCAAGTTCTTGGAAACGCTCAGTCGTAACGTCGATATTCTTGACCGCATGATTGTTGAGCTGCTCGATATTGGTGAGATGAGTGCCACCGCTTTCTCGGTACGTCGTGATCCACTCAATATTGAAGATCTGGTTTGGCAGGTCGAACGCGGAATGAAACCGGAAGTCAAAAAAGCCAAACTTGATGTCAAAATCATGATCAAAGATACCGAGCGCATTCAATTGGTTGGGGATGATCAACGTCTGCGTTGGGCAGTCGGTCACTTGTTGCAGAACAGCATCCGTTACACCGAAGCCAAAGGTCATATCATCATCATCGTCGGCCTTAGTGGCGATGATCAAGTCGCTATACAGGTCGTTGACACTGGCGTTGGCATTTCAAAGCGTGATCTTCCACATATCTTTGAACGTTTTTATCGCGGTGAGCCTCGCACTCGCAGCGGTAAACTGCTTGATCCACGCGGACTAGGTCAGGGCTTATTCGTTGCTAAAACGGTCGCTGAATCACACGGCGGCTATCTTTCTGTCCAAAGTGAAGTCGGGCAGGGCAGTGTCTTTACGATGGTTCTTCCCCTCCAGTCACCCAACTAGCGTGAGTTTGACAAGACATTTTTGAAGGACATTACTTTGGTATGTCCTTTTAGGTTAGCGAATTGCCGAAAGTCCTAACCTTTTCAACCAAAGTTTATTTGCCCATCCTATACCTTATCGTTACAATTCAATCTGAATAATGACTATCCGTTCGCATGTGGAGATGATGACGTGCCCCCTTTAGGCGCTTTTACGTTTGTTCTACATAGCCATTTGCCTTATGCGCGTTTGGCAGGGCGTTGGTCGCATGGCGAAGAATGGATACACGAGGCCGCTACCGAAACTTATCTTCCGTTACTCCAAGTCTTATACGACCTTAAAGAGCAGGGCGTTTATTTTCGTCTGACCTTGAGCATCACGCCTGTATTGGCCGAGCAGTTGGCTGATACAGATGTGTTAGATCATCTCGACCAGTTTCTTGATGACAAAATCGCTGCTGCCGCTCAGGATAAAATTTATTTCGAGTCACCCGCTGCGGCCAATCCAAATTTAGTGACACTGGCAAAATATTAACAAAAGAATTTTGAAGCCATCAAGTACGCTTTTCATAACCGCTTCAATCGAGACATCATCGGCGCATTTCGGCGCTTGCAAGAAGAAGGCTTGATCGAAATCATCACCAGCGCGGCGACCCATGCC
>JACDGI010000699.1 GCA_013821665.1 Anaerolineae bacterium | reverse complement strand
CGAAATGCGTGATGGTCAGCTATGGACGGTTATCGCCACCGATTTTGTCCTTCCCATAGCGGCAACTTCGCCTGAGCAATTCGAGGTTCAAGGCTACCCTATTAAAATGGCGTTCGTTGATAACGCTGGCAAACGCGAGTTACACGAGAACAGCGGCTCCGACAAGCCCACCGTTTTTGAGTGGGTGGATGAACCGCTTCTCTCCACCGAGCAGCTTCAAGACTTCGTGGGCACTTATTACAGTGAAGAGTTGGACACTAAATATCAGGTCGAACAAAGCGATAAGGGATTGGTGTTGAAACATTATAAGCATCAACCGGTAGCACTTACACCGACTGCACCCGATGCCTTTAGCGGTAATGGTGATTTCCAGTTCACGCGCGACGCATCCGGCAAAGTCGATGGTTTTACATGGTTTACGGGTCGCATCCGTCGGCAGCGTTTCGAGCGTTTGTGATGGCTACATTGAGAGAGTGCAAATTTTGAGCGAGTGTGTCACACTAGAGACTTCTTAGTATCTATACAGGCTGGAATAGAACATGCCAACGATTAATCTGGTTACAGAAATCCCCGGACCCAAAAGCAAAGCAATGGTTGCCCGCCGTGAAGCCGCAACCGCGCGTGGTGCCTCAAAATTGACTCAGGTAGCCATCGAACGCGCTGAGGGTGCAGCCGTGGTTGATGTGGACGGCAATACGCTGCTGGACTTTGCCGGCGGCATCGGTGTACTGGCGGTCGGACACTGCCCGCCCAACGTCGTAGAAGCCCTACAAAAGCAGGCCGCTGAACTGATCCACATGTGCGCCATCGTCGGCACTTATGAACCCTACGTGCGTACCGCCGAACTCATGAACGAAATCACCCCCGGCGACTTCCCCAAGAAAACCGTCCTGATGAACAGCGGCGCGGAAGCGTTGGAAACTGCCGTCAACATCAGCCGTGCCTATACCGGTCGGTCAGCGATTATCGTCTTTGAAGGTGCCTATCATGGCCGCACCAACATGACACTGTCGATGACCAGCAAATACGGCCTGTTCAAGAAAGGTTTCGGCCCCTTCGCGCCGGAAATTTACCGTCTGCCTTTCCCCAATGTCTATCGTCGTCCAGTAAGCATGACCGAAGAACAATATATTGATGATTGCATCGCTCGTTTAGACAATGCTTTCATCGCCCAGATTGATCCGAGTGCGGTAGCGGCAATTGTGGTGGAAACGGTACAGGGCGAGGGTGGCTTCATCGTGCCTCCGCGCCGCTTCCTCGAACGCATCCGCGAGATTTGTACGCAACATGGCATCGTCTATGTGGCGGATGAAGTTCAATGTGGTTTCGGGCGCACCGGTAAATTGTTTGCGGTCGAACATTACGGCATCGCGCCGGATTTGATCGCCACCGCTAAATCACTGGCGGCTGGGATGCCCTTGTCGGCGGTCACTGGTAAGGCCGAGATCATGGACGGACCGCACCCCGGTGGTTTGGGCGGGACTTACAGTGGTAATCCGCTGGCTTGCGTGGCCGCCATTGAAGCCATCGGCATGATCCGCCAGCCAGAATTCTTGGAACGCGCCACTCAAATCGGTGACCGGATTCGCAATCACCTGCTTGACTTGCAAGCCGAAGTCCAATTGATCGGTGACGTGCGCGGCTTGGGCGCGATGATGCTGATGGAATTGGTACGCGACCGTGATACCAAAGTGCCTGCGCCGGATGAAACCTTATTACTGACTCAAGAATGTCTCAAGCGTGGTTTGATTGCTATTCGTTCTGGTTTGTTTAGCAACTGTATCCGTTTCCTGCCACCGCTCAACATCACCGATGAGCAGGTGGACGAAGGCATGGCGATTATCGCGGATGCGCTGCGCGTGGTCGAAACCCAACGGCGCGAGGCCGTCAAAGCATAAATCATTGAACCGCAGAGACGTAGAGATTTTTTCTCTGTATTCTTTGCGCCTCTGCGGTAAAATCCCATTTGTCTTGCTGGCGACTTAATTAGATTGTGTTATCATGCCCGTACACCATTGTGCTGTGCCATTCACCCAGTTCGAGGCATGAAAACCGCTTATGACCGACGTATTTATTTCCTATTCGCGCAAAGATAAAGACTTCGTACACCAACTGAATGATGCGTTAGTTGCCCAGCAGCGCAACACATGGGTCGATTGGGAAGACATCCCTGCCACTGCCGATTGGTGGAAAGAAGTCACCAGCGGCATCGAACAAGCCGACTCGTTTGTCTTCATCATCAGTCCCGACTCGGTTCGCTCACCGGTTTGCCGCAACGAAATTGACCACGCGATTGCCAACAACAAGCGCTTTATTCCCCTGCTGCGTCGTGAAATCACCGATGCTGCCGACCAAGCAGCCATGCACCCGATGATCAGTTCGCATAATTGGATTTACTTCCGCGAAACCGATAACTTCGATAACGCCTTCGCCTCGCTCATCAATGCGCTTGACACTGACCTAAGCAATGCCCGCGCTCATACCCGTTTGCTGGTACACGCCAAGGAATGGGAAGCTGGCAATCATGATCCAAGCCTCCTGCTCCAAGGGGATGATCTGCGTAAGGCGGAAACGTGGTTGGCGCAAGCGGTTGCTAAAAAGCCCGCGCCCACACCTTTACATGCCCAATATATCGCTGCCAGCCGTCAAGCCGCCACCAACCGTCAGCGTCGCTTACTAGCGGGTGTCAGTGTCGCGCTGGTGGTTTCGGTCGCCTTAGCCATTTTGTCGCTCTTTCTGTTTAGTGAAGCCAACAATCAACGCGGTATCGCCGATAGTAAGGCCATCACCGCCACTGTCGCACAGGGCAAGGCCGAGCAGCAAGCCATCCTCGCTGCCAACAACGCCGCTACAGCTACTGTCGCGCAGGGTCAGGCTCAGACACAGGCCACTGCCGTATCGCAAGAACGCTACACGTCGCAAAGCATCGCGATGGCTGGTCAAGCACAGATTGAGCTGGATGGCATCCGACCTGAGCGGGCGGTCATTCTTGCGCTCAATGCCTTCCAAATTAAAGTGACATGGCAAGCCGAACGGGCGCTGGCCGAAGCTGTCGAAAAACTCCTCGAAAAACATGTCTTGAGCGGTCACACCGACATTGTCACCAGTGTGGATTGGTCGCCGGATGCCAAACGTATCGTGAGCGCCAGTGATGATGGTACGGCACGCATTTGGGACGTTAACGGTAATCAACTCGCTATCTTGGATGGGCATCATGGGGCGGTCACACGCGCACTGTGGTCACCGGATGGCAAGCTGATTGCCGCTACCCAAGCCGATGGCACGGTACTAATTTGGTCAGCCGCCGACAATAACGCCAAGCTGCTTTACACCCTGACTGGACATACCAAAAAGGTCAATAACCTGACGTGGTGGGGAGATCGAGTCGGTGGCTATGAAACGCAAGAAATCGTCACTGCCAGCGATGATGGCACCGCTAAAATTTGGGATGCCAACAAAGGGACGCTCCTATTTACCTTAGCAGGACACACCGCAGCCATAAACTACGCCGCCTTTTCGCCGGATGGCAAGCACATCGCCACTGCCAGTTCAGACAACACCGCCAAAATCTGGGATGCCAAAACTGGCGCGTTAGTTTTCACTCTCACTGGACACAAAGCCAGCGTGATCCGCGTGGTTTGGAACAGCGATAATATCCGTGTTGATACCGCCAGTGCCGATAACACAGCTAAAGTCTGGGACACCACCACCGGTCAAAACCTTTTCACGCTGGTTGGTCACATCCGTCAGGTGACGCGTGTGGCATGGTCGCCGGATGGCACGATGATCGCCACCGCCAGCGCTGATGGCACCGCCAAAATCTGGGATGCCAAAGATGGCACACTCTTGCGAACATTATTCGGTCATGAGGCAGAAGTCACCGGACTCGAATGGTCGCCGGGTGGCAGCCGTTTGATCACCGTCAGTGCTGATGGCACCGCCAAAATTTGGTACACCGAAAGTGGCGGCGAGTTGCTGACCTTCAGCGGACATACGGGCACCATTTACAGTCTGAAGTGGTCGCCCGATGGTCAATATTTCGCCACCGCCAGCCTCGATAAAACGGTGCGCGTCTGGCAAATCTGGCGCAATGCTCAAGCACTCATCACCTTTGCCCGTAAATGCTGTGTGCCGCGTACTCTAACCGATGAGGAAGATATTCAGTTCGGCTTATCGACGGCTACACCGGCTCCATCACCGACACCGGCACCCGCGAGCTGCACGGCTGATCTGCCTTCACGTCTTTATCCCGGCGCGCGTGGACGTGTCACC
>JACDGI010000698.1 GCA_013821665.1 Anaerolineae bacterium | reverse complement strand
GAGTTGTCACCAGTGGCGATTTCGCAATCTCGGCTTCATCTGATAAAACACTCCGGGTATGGAACTGGAAAAACGGTCAGCATTTACGCACACTCAGCGGATATACACAAGAAATATCAGCATTAGATTTGGAGGCTGATGTTGTTGTCTCTGCTTCATTTGGTGAAATTTGGATATGGAATTGGAAAAACGGAGAAAATATACGAAAACTTACAGGATGGCACAGGTCTGGCATAACTGATTTAACAGTTGATGGTGATCTGGTTCTCTCAGTGTCGCCCGATTTGTTACTGGTGCGTAACTGGAGAACGGGCGAAAATCTTCGCAAACTAAGCGTAAATGACGATTCAATTGATGAATTGGAAAACCTCGCCCTCAATAACGATTTTGCCATTTTCATTGACTATGATCGTATAAGTGCATGGAACTGGAAATCAGGCGAATATCGAGGGTGTACGCTGAGCTGTGTAAATGGAAAGCCCCAGGAGGTATAAATCAGCCTGCGCTGAGCAGGCAGAAAGGGGCAAGACCATGAAGCGGGAATCGAGAATCGAAGGCCAGCGACGAGTGGGACTACCCTCGGTGGAGAAAGTCCAGCAGGAGTTGGGCCGAGCGGAAAGCATCGACGATTTCTTCGGCAAAGAAGGGATTTTTGCCAAGCTGTTCGCCGAGACGTTGGAACAGATGCTGGAAGCGGAGCTGACCGACCAATTAGGCTACGAGAAATATGAAGCCAAAGGCCGGAACTCCGGCAACAGCCGCAATGGAAAAACCAAGCGGAACCTGCGCACCTCGAATGGCGACCTGGAGATCGAGGTGCCACGCGACCGCAACGGCGAGTTTCAGTCCAAGGTGCTGGCGAAACACCAGACGAGTACCAACGAATTAGAGACGAAGGTCTTGGCGCTGTATGCCAAAGGGTTGTCGACCCGCGACATCCAGACCACGCTGGAAGACCTGTATGGGGTCGAGGTGTCGCCGACCACCATCAGTGCCATCACCGACAAGGTCTGGTCGCTGGTCGAGGCCTGGCAGAACCGGGCGCTGGCAGCGATTTATCCCATCGTCTATCTGGACGCGCTGCACTTGAAGCTGCGCCGTGACGGAAAAGTGGTCAATACCGCTGTCTATGTCGTGCTGGGCGTGGATCTGGAGGGACAGCGGGATGTGCTCGGTCACTGGTTGGGCGACGGCGGCGAAGGAGCCAACTTCTGGCTGAGCGTGGTCAGCGACTTGCAGGCGCGTGGGGTCGAGGACATCTTCGTGGCCTGTATCGACGGCCTCACCGGCTTCAAGGAGGCCATCCAGGCGGTCTTCCCGCAGACAGCCATCCAACGCTGCGTTATTCACCAGATCCGCCAGAGCCTGAAGTATGTCGGCTGGAAAGACCGCAAAGCCTTCGTCGACGACCTGAAGACGATCTACCGAGCGCCCACCCGCGAAGCTGGGGAAAGTGCGCTGCTGGCTTTAGGTGAACGCTGGGGGAAGCAATATGCGGTGGCGGTGCGTTCCTGGGAAGCCAATTGGGACGACTTGGCGACGATGTTTGACTTCCCCGCCGCGATCCGGCGGCTGATCTACACCACCAACACGGTCGAGGGCTATCATCGTCAACTGCGTAAGGTCTTGAAGACCAAGTCCTCTTTCCCGACCGATGAGGCGGCTCGCAAGCTGCTCTTCCTGGTCACCCAGGACATCTTGCGCAAATGGACTGGGTCGATTTTCAATTGGCCGCTGATCTTGAACCAGCTCGCCATTCGTTACGAGGATCGCTTATCGTTCTGATAACCTGGGGGCATTTACACAGACGACTTGACATTCTCCGAATATCTCCATGAGTCAGAACTTCGCAGCGATAGTTATAGCAAAATTGCCCAGAGAGTTTTCTCCACACCGCTCGCTGTGTGCATTTACGACGCAAAGACCAATAAATGGTATCTCTATATGCCTGACGATATGGACTATAAGACGGTCGTATTTGCCAATGACGATTCGCATATCATACGAGGTGATAGTTCCGGCGTAATTCATGTTGCTCGTGTAGTCCCACTTTTACAGCGCCTAATTATAGGTGAGACTGTCACTGACCCCCGTTCTCACAGTACATCGCACAAAAGCGCGAATGCGGTGGAACCGATACCTGAATACGATACAGATGACGTTCTTGAAGCGGCACGAGGCTATATTCGTAAACGCAACGAAGAATGGGTGAATTTCAGCCGTGTATCACAGTATCTCCACGAAATCTTCCCTGATCTCAAAACAAAGAAATTGGGACGGCTGGATAAAAACTATCCGAGTTTAATCAAACTAATAGCCGATTACCCATCCGATTTCGAATTACGTCAAGACTTGGAAAAACAGGGTTTGTACTGGATTCGCCTTAAACGAACCCCTTAGTCGTAGTTGATAATCTGATTCAAGTCTGCTTTGAGCTTCTTACTCACCCGCATCATCACCCGCCGTATGGTGCGCGGCGCATCGCCGCCCTTAAGCGTCCCAGCGTTTTCGCCCCGGTCGATAGTCCATGTTTCTAGCACGATGAAGTTCTCCAATTCGATACGTCCACCAGCGACAAGTTCTTCTGTCCACACCTCAACTAGTGCCTCCAGCATCTCCGCTACATCATGGTTTTTCAATCGCGTGCGCCGTCCAATGTCACGCACCATTTTGTTCTTTGTCAATGTCATGGGTTCACCTCTTTCACAGCGCTCATGCGCTTTTCACGCTTGCTACGCATTTCGCCCATGCTTATCGCCTGAACTTTACCGCCGGTCTGCTTCTGTGTTTCAGCGGCAACTTTTGCCATCAGCACGGAGGCTGCCAATTCCAGGGTTGGCTTCGGCACAGTAGTTATGGATTCCGAGGTGTTGGAATTTGGAGTGGATGATATGACTGGCTCAACAATATTCAGGTTGATTGAAATACCCCGTTCCAACAGCAGTGGCTGCACCTCTTTCGTGGCGCTTAACCGTTTCTTCCAATCGTCGCGCTCGTAGAAGCGTGTCAGGCGGGCATTCAACACAACCTGTGTGGCAAAGCCCGGCTCGACATAACGGGCAAAAATGGTGCAGTTCCCTACCTGTGGCGTGATGACTTCATCCACGGTCAGCAGCGGACGCTGGCGCAAATGGCTGTTAGGATCGTCGGCATTAGCATCCGTCGTCGCTGTCCCGCTGGCTTTGCTGTAAAACTCAGCCGTATCCGCGTCGCAGCCGCCATAGATCACCTGGGTCGCCAGACCCGTGAACAATGCTTGTGTGCCTTCGTTCCCGTAAATCATGTGGAATTGTCCCTTCGTCTGTGCGCCAATCATGATGGAGATACGGCGCTTGCGGACAAGGTTCACATCGGCTACCAGGCTGTCCAACTTGCCCAGTGTCGGAAACTCATCAAGGATCACGCCGACTGGAACGGGCAGCGGTCCTTTATTACGTTCGCCAATAGTGTCCAGATCGAGCATCAGCTTTCGCAGCGTCGCGCCCAGATAAGAGGCGTAGACCGCACGCATTCTGCCTGGGCAGGTTAGCACAACGACGGTAGGCTGTTCTACGACCAGTTCAGCATCGAAATCGGAGGCACTGGTGTTGGCACGTACATCAGTAGAAGCCCACCCTGTCAATGCGGTTGCCAGTGTTGCCACTACATTCGACGCGACTTTACCATCTGACCCCACCGACGCGATGAAGCTGTTTGCCAGCAGCGCCGCATCATCTTTCTTCGAGGCGAGTTTCTGCGCCAATCCCTTGAGGTCATTCATGGCGTTGTAGATTTCACCGAGATTGGGAAAGCGAATCAGACAGGCGGCCAGAAGCGCGGCGGCGCTGTCCGTCCAGAAGCGGTTATCCCCCGCTGCCGATGGCACGAGTACATCGGCAATCGCACGGGCATCCGATACGTTTTCGATGCCTTCCGCCAAATTGTAACGTGGACCAATCGTGCTGGTTGGATCATGCACGACGACCAGATGGCGCGTCACAGCAGCGTATTTCAAGATGTGCCCGGTGATTTCACCCTGCGGATCGGCGACGACCAGCGAATGCCCTGCCAGCATCCGGTCGGCAATTGCGGGGAGGATGATGCCCTGCGTCTTGCCTGAACCCGGACCGCCGAGTGTCAGAATACCCCGCGCTATATCCTCACCGCTGAGCGAGAATCGACCCATGCCCACATCAAGGCGGCGTTTTTGTTCACCCCAAAACGCGCCCAGCAGCGACAGCCCTTCGGCATCTTCCCGGCGGAAACGTTTGTATTCGCGCTGGGTGCAGAAGTGAGATGAAC
>JACDGI010000697.1 GCA_013821665.1 Anaerolineae bacterium | reverse complement strand
CCCTTAACCTTCCACCGTGAAGGCGAGGCGCTGCGCTGTCATCGCTGTGGCTTTCAAGGGCCGCAGCCGCGCGTCTGTCCGAATTGCGAGTCACGCCGCATCAAATATTTTGGCGCAGGGACGCAGCAGGTCGAAGCCGCCATGCACGCCGAATTTCCCAAAGCGCGAACGCTGCGTTGGGACGCGGATACTGCCTCTGACCCCGAAGCGCATGAACTCTTTTTGCAGCGTTTCATTGATGGCAAAGCCGATGTATTGATCGGTACGCAGATGGTCGCCAAAGGTCTCGATTTGCCGCTGGTAACATTGGTCGGTGTGGTCAGCGCCGATATGGGTCTCAATCTCCCGGACTTCCGCGCTAGCGAACGCAGCTTCCAATTGTTGACGCAGGTGGCAGGACGGGCAGGGCGCGGCCTACTTGGTGGCAAGGTCATCCTGCAAACGTATGAGCCGAAACATTACGCTATACAGATGGCCGCCCATCACGACTTCGCCAACTTCTATGACACCGAAATCGCCTACCGCCGCGATTTGGGTTATCCACCGTTCCGCCGTTTAGCCCGCATCATCTTCCGTGACGAGAGTGAATCCCGCGCCCGTGCCGATGCCGAATCCGCCGCTAATATCCTGCGTGCCCGTATGGCGAAACTCTCGCTGACCGCCACCGACATTATCGGCCCTGCGCCCTGCTTCACCAGCCGCGTCAATAAGGTCTACCGCTGGCATATCATCCTGCGCGGCCCTGATCCGTCGGCGGTGCTGCGCGGTTGGGACATCCCCCGCAACTGGCATGTCGATCTCGATCCAGTGGATGTGTTGTGACAAAAACAAGATGGCGCAGCCCCGGATTCGATCTGTTGTTGCTCATAGTATTATTGCCCTTAACAATAGGGACGATATGTGCAAATTTGGCTTTTGTAACCAACCAACTAAAGTGGAAATGGGTTAACCCACCGAACTACCACATGAATGTTATTTGGGGTGCTTTGCCATCACCAGCCATAGAAATCGCTGTAACCATTCGTCAGGGAAAAATCGTCTCATCAACTTTTGTGGCTTGTGAAAAAGATCAAACAAAATATCCTGCATCCCTGTGTGAGCGATTCCAGAAATATAACACCGATTTGCTCAAAACGGATTACACCGTGTTTGGGTTGTTTAAAGAGGCAGATTGCATTGCCTTTCTCAAAGACCGCAATGGTTGGGAATGTTCGGTTCAATATGATTCACGTTATGGCTATCCGACTGAAATTATTTATCGTGCTCCTCTAACCGTTTTGGATGCTACAAGTATCATCGTCGTTAAGGATTTCCAAATTGATGAATAATAGATTTGGATTACGCCGTTAGGGCAGTCCACATAACTTGTAGATATTTTATTAGGAAGCGCTATGAAGATTTTGAGTGTGCAAAAATGATTTACAGCGATCTTGAACTCATGCAGATGCAGACCCAAGCCCTTTTTGTACATGATGCAAACAGCAAGTTATTACGTATCAATGAACCTGAGCCTGATCCACCTGCACCAGCGCCACAATTTTTCTTGGGTCGCACAGCAGCGGGCAATCTGTGGCGTACCCGCTATGATCTGCCGTCTGACCTCGCCGCTGAACTTGAGCGATTAGCAGCCAACGAACCGGTGAACCGCGATCTCAGGCAACCGCCCGCTTATGAAGCCCAATATATGGAACTGCTGAAGCCGCACATTTCACTGCTTACCATCAATTCTGGGCCAGCCTATTACGTACCGGAAGGCGCTGTGTCACCTGATGTGGTGACTATCACCGCTGAAAATGTCTCGCTGGTAAAAGCCTATTTCTCGTGGCTGCTGAACACGGTACCTGATTATGCTCCGGTAGTGGTGGCGGTTGAGGACGCACATGCGGTGGCTGTTTGCTTTTGTTCGCGCATCACGCCAAAGGTGGCAGAAGCCGGAGTCTTCACCGAAGCCAATTATCGTGGGCGTGGCTATGCGACTCAGGTGGCGCGAGGTTGGGCAGAAGCCGTTCGCTCAACCGGACGACTGCCGCTCTACAGCACCTCATGGTCAAACCATGCCTCACAGGCCATCGCCAAGAAGCTGGGTGCCGTGCAATATGGAGTCGATTACAGCCTAACGTGATGAGCCGCACATCGACCTCGATCACGCGCATACGTTGTAAAACATAGAAGGATTGTAGGGATACGGCATGCCGTGTCCGATATTTCTGAACATAACTACAAATTATAGAAACGATCCACTTGCCACCGCACCGGATTGTTCGCGACATATTGTTGTAAAACATTCAATCCGCGTTCACTGCGAATAATATGGTCGTGAAATCTGCCTTGCCATGTCGGGCTATTATCGGTCATAAGTAACTGGTTGATTTGTTTTGTAACTGCCGATTTATAAGATCGCATCATCGTAGAAAGTGACCGAGCGATTGGGTTACTAAATTGCTCATATTGATAATCAGCACATTTCGTTTCATCAATAATCAGTAAAACACCATGAATATGGTTGGGCATGACAACAAAAGCATCCACTTCAGCTTTTGGAAAATGCGCGGGAATTTGTTCCCAACATGTTTGAGCAATACATCCCAGCGTATTAAGTTCCATTTCGTCGCTGCTAATTTCCCGAAATAAGTGCTGACGTTTATGAGTACAAATGGTAATAAAATAAGCACCGTTTTGCCTATAATCGTAACCCTGTAAACGTGGTGATTTTCGCTGAGGAAAAGATGTTGTGCTCATATAAAACTACGGACACGGCGTGCCGTGTCCCTACATTTACGCGCTTTTGGTAGAATTTTCGTGTAGACACAACTATATCCTAACGCAATTCACTATTCCGGAAAATTTATTTTATCTACAGTCACCTTTTCGTAGGGACACGGCATGCCGTGTCCCACGTATTAAACCCGCCCGATGCTCATTCCTTGACAAAATCGCCCATTCCGCATATTCTGAATTTGAAACCGATCAGTCTTAAAGGAAATTGTATTGAAAAAAGGTGATGAAACTCGCCTGATGATCTTGCAGCGTGCGGCGGAAGTCTTTAACCGCAAAGGTTATTCGGGCGCGTCAATGTCGGACATCATGGAAGCGACCGGCCTCGAAAAAGGCGGCATCTACCGCCACTTCGATACCAAAGACGATCTTGCCTTGGAAGCCTTCGATTACGCTGTCAATCTGGTCGAACTCGAATTCATCAACGCCCTCAAAGACAAGCGGGATGCCATTGACCGCTTACGGGCGATTGTCGGCGTGTACCGTGCCATGCCGGATGGATTGCCAGTGGCGGGAGGCTGCCCGATATTAAACACCGCCATCGAGGCTGACGATACCCATCCGCTGCTGCGTGATCATGCCCGCCGCGCGATGGACAAATGGCGCGAATACATCCTGCGAACCGTCACCAAAGGCATCGAACGCGGTCAAATCCGCCCTGAAATCGTGCCGGATGATCTCGCCACCTTCCTCATCGCCACACTCGAAGGTGCCATCATGCTCAGCAAACTCTATGACGATCCGCGCCACATGAACCGCGCCGTCGAATACTTCCAATCTTATCTGGATACCAACGTTCGCCCATAACTGTAGGGGGAGGCCTGCCTCCTCCGCGTATCGTTTGACCTTAAAAGAGACCGATTAGTCGCAAATATCAGAGGAGAAAATCATGTCCGTCGAACTCGCCCTGCCCAAAGATCTCGAATCCACCGCCATCATTCGCTTTCAAGACTGCGATCCGTTCCAACACTTGAATAACGCCCGTTATATTGATTACTTTATGAACGCCCGCGAAGATCATCTCAAACACTTTTATCACTTCGATATTTTTAAGGAAACCCAGCGCACGCAGCAGGGCTGGGTCGTCACCAAAAATCAACTGGCCTATCTGTCTCCTGCCAGCGTACAGGAAGAAGTTTTGATTCGCACGCGCCTCATCCACATGACTCCCTCGGTGCTGGTGGTCGAAGGTCTGATGTTGGACGCTGCCGCCAAACGCCTCAAAGCTGTGGCGTGGATCGAGTTCACCTACGTCAGCCTTCAAACCGGACGCACCACCACACATCCCGACGAATTTATGAGCATGTTCCGTCCAGTCGTCATCGAAGCCGCTTATTCGCCGGATGGCTTCAACCAGCGTATCGATGCTCTCAAAGCCGAATTTCGCCGCCAACCGGTTCCCGTAAGCTAACCTTCGCTCACCTTTTGTATGAATTCCCTCCCACGTTTATGGGCGACCTGCGACTGAGCGCAGCGCAAGGTAGCAGGGAGGGCAAGGGTCTTTCAG
>JACDGI010000696.1 GCA_013821665.1 Anaerolineae bacterium | reverse complement strand
ACCCTATGTTGGTGATGCCGTATGGTGCGAAAACCGAGATCAACTGTGAAACTCAGCAAATCACCTTGCTCGAAAGCGCAATAACTGAGTTCTAATAGCCTGAGTTATGGATAAGCGATTGTTTTTGAAATAAGCAATTCAATTCCTGTTTTGCTCCCCTCGCCAAAGCATTGGAGAGGGGGCGGGGGTGAGGTTTCTGAGCGAGAATATTTTTATCCATAACTGACATTAATATTGCACATGTTGCAGTTGGATAGCACCACGCTAAACGGTGGAGAGATTTCACACTGAATAAAGTGGTATGAAGTCACCTACAAAGGTCATTAAAGCCCCTCCTTGATGCTTCGGTTCAGCAGACGACACTTTTTGAAACAACAAAAATCTTCTCCCACAAAAGCTGGATTGGTTCCCCCTCTGCCATGAAATGGAGAGGGGGCAAGGGGGTGAGGATTTTCGTTCAATCTACAAAAGTGTCGTCTCGTGAAGGTGCTTCGGGGAGGGGTTTGGGGTGGGGTAGGTAAGGCCAAACTCGCCATCCACCACTTAATGCTGTCCTACCCGGTTATTACTGCATTTGTTGCATCAATTGCATAAATCCCGCCGAATTGTCACGCGGATGTGAGGGAGCCAGTCGCCGTATCGACATTTTATGTCGGCGGGTGGCTCGGCTATTGCCGCCGAAATGACACAAATGCAGCGAAACGCTCCCGTGTAGCCGCCGCTGTGCGAATTGCGACTGCCGCTGCCCTATTTGCAGTGATTTTTAGTGTTAACGAATGGGCACTAGATGGCATCAACCGTTCGGTATGTTCGCCCCAAAATCACAAATCAATGGATTGAATAGCGTTGCAATCCGCTCTTGAAGGTGTCCTATAATGCCCTTTCTCGGCAAATGGCAGGTAGCACCACACTAATCGGTAGAATAGCATTTATTCTAATTCGAATATTCATGGTGATCTCTACAAGTCTTTAAAGCCCCTCCCTGTGTTTTGGGGAGGGGTTTGGGGTGGGGTAAGTACAGTCAAACTCGCCCTCCACCACTTAATGCAGTCCTACCAAATGGCATTCTGTGACACTTTAAAGAACAAAAATTCTATCACACTTTTTCGGTTTTGATCGTTCGAATATGGTTTCACCTTCCAAACGTTATCTTCATAAATGGCCTCAAAACAGCCCATTTTTACCTGCTCCACCTGCAAAGCAGGCAAAAATTTAGTGTCGTTCCCTCAAGGTTGTCCGGTTATAGGCTATTTAACACGCCAAAACCCAATAAAAAACCGCTGTCCTCGCCTGAACAGCGGTTTTTTTGAACAACAGCTTCAAAGTGCTTTTAACCTGAGAAGTTTATTTAAGCCTGAAATCCAGCGCTATAAGGCTTGCGTTGAAATGATGTACTTAGCAGTCGCCGCGTTGGTTGCCAGCGGCACATTATGTACGTTGCAAATACGCAGCAGTCCTTGAATATCAGGATCATGAGGATTAGCAGTCAAGGGGTCAACAAAAAAGAACACCGCCTCAATTTTACCTTCAGCCACTTGTCCGGCAATTTGCGCATCCCCGCCTAATGGCCCGGATAGCATCTGCCGCACGGGTAAATCACACTTTTCGATGAGCAGTTGTCCGGTCGTTTTGGTCGCTACCAGATCATATTTTTGCAAAACTTCTTTGTTTGATAAGGCAAAGGCCACCATATCAGCCTTTTTGCCATCATGGGCAATTAATGCCAGTGTTTTTGCGATTTGACTCATGGGTAACATTGTCTTTCTGTATTGAACTTGGCGTTCTTGGCGACTTGGCGGTTCAATTTTTCTTTAAATCTTGATGGGTAGCACGAACTTGTGATTGCTCTGCGCTCTTACCGCCCGTTGGCTCATGCGCAGTGCTTCGGCGTAATAGCCTTCAAGCTGTGCCATAATCGCGCTCCAAGGATGGGCTTCTGCATAGCAGCGTGCTTGATAAGCCATTCTTTGCCGCATGTCGGGATTATCGCGCAGTCGTCGCACGGCTGCCGCGAATGATGCTGTATCTGCCTCACAAATGTACCCTGTTTCGCCATCTTGCACCAGATCGACCACGCCGCCTTGATTGATGACGATGGCAGGTAGGCCAGAAGCCATCGCCTCTTGCACCACTTGACCGAATGTCTCCGATGGACTGGGGAACATAAAGACATCAGCACTGGCATAGGCTTGAGCCAAGTCGTCACCAAACAAGTAGCCCATAAAATGGGTTCTCGTGCCAGCAAACTGTGCTTCGAGTTCGCCACGCAGCGCACCATCCCCGATAATCGTCAACGCAACGCCCGGCGTTTGTGCCACTTCCAGCAGCAAATCAATGCGTTTCTCGTTTGCCAGCCGCCCCACATAAATCACCACCACCGCAGATGGATCACGCCCATTGAGCAGCCGTTCACGCCATCTATCGCTGCGATGCTGTGGCCCAAAGCCTGTGGTATTGACACCTCGCCCCCAACGTCGTAAGCGTTTATAACCCGATTTTTGAAGTTGATTTAGGGTGTAATTGGAAGGTACCAGCGTCAAATGGCAGCCATTATGGATGAAACGTAGCCAATCGCGGCTGGGACGTGAAAATACGGATAGGCCATAATGGTTGGCGTAGGCCGGAATATCTGTCTGATAATTGGCGATCACTGGAATATGCCGCCGTCGTCCCGCCAACATGCCGCTGACCGACAGTAACGCGGGACTAAATAGGTGGATTAAGTCCGGCTGAAAGGCATCCAAATGTTGGTTAATCATGAGGTTAGGCAGGGCAACCCGCGTTTCCGGCGCAACCTTGAAGCCGAAACTGGGCATCGGCACGACTTTTGAGGGGCCGATTTGTGTCGGTGCAATATCCGGCGCAAACACTAAAACCTCGCGTCCGGTCTCCTGCAAATAACGGGTTGTCAGATAAGCGGTCTTTGAAACCCCATCGACCTTCGGCAAAAAAGATTCTGCAAAAATCGCGACCCGTTTGATCGGACTGGTGCTGCCTAAACGGTTGGGTAAGTCGAAAGCGAACTCAGATCCGTAGATTTGTTCCGCTTGATCGGGATTGATTTGACCGAGAGCTTTAAGTAGTCGGTTAGCTGCCATCGTGTGCCTTCTGCTGCGGTTTGGTGTTGTGTCAACGCGCTGCGGAAGTCAACGGAACTATGCCCCTTGAAACGTGTCAGTCCACGCCCAATTGCGCTCAAGGTATGCGCATCACTGTTGCCCACTAAGGGAATATCGAGTCCGCGCATAATCCGTCGCGCCAGCACATTGTTACCGGGTGTCATTGCGCCAGCGTTGAAAACTTCAACAGCGTCTAGATTCCAATCTAATAACACTGCCGGATTGCGCAGGTATCGCAGCACTTGGTCACCATTCATCAATAACTCACCCGGATGCGCTAGAATCGCCACACCATTTTGCTCATGGATAGCAGCTACCGTTTCGATGATCGAAAGATTCACGGGAATGGCTTTCGTTACCCATAAGCCTAAGACATGCCCACCTCGTGCCGTAACTTCGACACCGGGGATAATATCAAAGGCGTATTTGGAACGCTGCTCGTATGCCCATAAGCTGGCCCCTAATACGTCATGGTCGGTGATGGCAATTACGTCCAAATGTCCGCGCTTCGCCACATGATCCAGCACTTGTTTTGCTGTGGGCAGCCCGTCACTGGCGTTGGTGTGCATGTGAATATCGGCTCGTCCGTTCAACTCAAATGAAACTGTCATGGGTTCGCTTTTTATCCTTGTTCTCGCAATTTCTATGTATTGTGACTGTTTCTCATGTTTGACTTTACTGTCGCACTGGTACATTCACAGTTGACTAAGAACAGGCTAACAAGCTGTGAAGGCTTGCCCCACTTCATTAACAATTTCAGTGCCGCGCCCTGAAAACTTGCTGTACAATCCAGCTTATGCGCCCAGATACTCCTTTCAAACGTACCACCCGTTGGCTCATCCTCACCGCATCAGTTGGGGTCATCTTGATTCTGGGATATTTCGCTGTGCATTTTGGCAGCCAACGTGACCCTTCGCAGACCGTTGCCTTATCTCCATTTCCGACACTGCCCACATTTGATTGGACACCGATTGCGCCGTTCGCACAGGTTGATCCGGCTATCATTGCCTATCTTCAATATGGTCAGCCTGCTCCCTTACAGGTATTGGGTGATGGTATTCCGCCGGTTGGTGCTTATTTACCGCAATCCGGTAACACCCGTTTTGAGGTGATGACATCCACGCCATCGCCAACCTTCACCGCGACTCCTGTGCCAACAACGACACTTAATCCAGT
>JACDGI010000695.1 GCA_013821665.1 Anaerolineae bacterium | reverse complement strand
GTAATACGCTGGCGGCCTTCAGTTTCTTCTGCCCCTCGATGCCGACTTCTGGCATAATCAGGTGGCGGCTGTAACGCCGGATTTCTTCGTTGCTCAGATCGCTAACCGCATCCACTAACGGCTGCATGTGAATACCTTTCTTCTCGCCCCAAATTGAAGTTCAGAGGGGATTAGCCCACGCTGATTCAAAGGTGATAATTAACTCGGATATGGTATAAAGTCTATATCTATTCTGTGCTGGTGTACCGCCTATTTCTTACGTCACCTGTACCTTAACCCTGTGCCACGCGTTGTTAGCATAGCCTTTGAAGTTCCAAATCTCCTGCATGTCTTCCGGTTGAGTATTACCCGCCGTATCGGTTGCCCGTGCTAGGATGTGTGTCGTCCCCGGTTGAACCTCGACTTCGGCTTCCCACAAACGCCATGCCCACAGATCATTGGTATCGCTTAAAAACTTCGCGCGTGACCACGTCTTGCCCTCATCGCTCGAAACCTCGATGCGCTCTACCAGATGATGCCCATCACCCAGCGTGTATCCCAAGACATTGGCCGTGCCAGTTGCCAGTATTTCATCTTCGGTCGGATAACAGATCACGGCATTCAGCGAGTTTTCACCGAGCATGATACCGTCTTCCCATTTGACGCTGTCCGGCCCGACTTCCGGTGGGAAGATTTTATACGCCCGTTGCTGAAAATAATTCTGTGATGGTTCCATCTGTGCGCTAATCGTCGTCACCCATTTGACGCTCCGAGCGCCGATATAACCGGGAACAATCACCCGCAGCGGATAGCCATGTAATGCGGGTAATGCTTCGCCATTCATCTCATAAGCCAGCAGCGTTTCTGGCAGCATGGCCTTTTCCATCGGAATCGACCCGCCGAAGCCGAATGTCTTTCCCTGCCGCTGCACACTATCCAAACTGCTAAAGGCAATGTGCCGCGCTTTGCGATCAAATCCCGCCGCGATCAACACATCTCGTAGCCGGACACCGCCCCACGTCGCATTACTAATCGCACCCGCGCCCCACGGCAGTTCATTGGGGATCGGCTTGGTTTCCATCAATTCGTGCCGTCGATTACCGGCGCATTGCAGCGTCGCCATCACTTCGACTTTGGGAAATTGGCCGATGAGTTCATCCAACGTCCATGATTTTTGCTGTTTGACCATGCCGTTGACGGTCAGCCGGAAATCATCCTTATTCACCTGCGGGATCGTGCCGTGATTGCGGCTGAAGAAAACATCATTAGCCGTGATGAATTCTTGTACCAAAAACGCCAGCGGCGCGTTGCCGTTAAACGGCGTTTCGGAGTAAACAATGAAATCAGGATGCTTCTGGTTCTCACTTACAACAGTCAATGGTTTGCTCTCAAAGCCTTCAATTGGCGAATCAGCTTCGGCGTATCGGCCACTCCGTAATTCACGTCGCGCACCTGTTTGAGGTTGTCGAGAATGAAAGTGGTCGGTGCAGAAAATACACCCCAACGATCTGCAACCTCGCTGTGTTCGCTGGCATCAATCTGAATGACTTGAATGCCATCCCCAAGTTGGGTTTGCAACCGTTGGAGCGCGGGCTGCTGCTGTGTCACACACGGAATGCAGCCGGGAGTCGTGAAGTACACAATGGCTGGCACACCCGGTTTTAGATCATCCAAGATCGGGTCGTAGCTGCTGGTCGCCGCTGTTTTGCGGATATGATACCGCCGCAGCACTTGATACACCAAAAAACCGATGACCAACAAAGCGATGGCGACTTCTGAACGTTCAATCATGGCACTTTATCTCATGCTGCTACGTGCGTTGTCGATATATTTCAGCGCCCCTTTTACCGCATTGCTCCCTCCCCTGTTGCTATGGGGGAGGGCTAGGGAGGGGGTTAATATCTAGCTTAAACTCAAGGGCGATTGTGTAAAACCCGGTATACCCAGACGGTTAAACTGGTAATACATCCAACAGCCCGCGCAGAAGTTCAGCCAGAAGTTCAGGTTCGCCAGCACCAGCACAATTGCCACCAATACCCATGCCAACACTGGAACATTCGCCAGCAGCGCCAATGTTGCCGCGCCGTTGAAGATTGCTCCAACCAGCATGGAAAAACGATGTGGCTCAGGGTTATCGGAAATCACATGTGGTTTCACCAGCCCGCTAGGTTTCACGATTTTCTGGTAAAGCAGCCGCCACGGCGCGAACGGCACATCGAGTGCGCCCAGCAGTTGCGACAGCGCCACGAAGGCCACCAACAAGGTACTGTTCAAGACGAACGCCACAATCAACAGAATGATGGTCGCTGCTTGTCCGGTTTTGAGTCCGGAATGATCGACCTTACGGAGTGTTAAAACTGCCACGATTTGCGCTCCTGAAAGCTGCACTATTGATCTTACGAGAGTCCACCAGCGATACTTGGGATGATACGTAGGTTGGCTTCAGCCGTGATCTCGGTCTTAAGGCCGTCTAGAAAACGAATATCTTCGTCGTCCAGAAACACGTTCACGAAGTTCCGCAGGTCACCGCCGTTGAACAGATGCTGTCGCAGTTCGGGATACTGTGTCACCAAATCGTTCAAGGCCGCGCCCACGTCGCCGCCGCTCACATTAACCTGTGCCTGATTATCGGTAAAAGCACGCAGCGGGGTCGGAATTTTGATACTGCTCATTTTCTCTCCTCAAACATTTAACCGCTAAACCAAGTAATTGATGCAAAAACCCATTTGTATTTGTCCTCTCCCTTGCTTGCGGGGGAGGGTTAGGGCGGGTTTTTTTCCTTACAGAGTCCCGGATGAGAATTGAACTCACTGTTAACGCATTTGCAGTGCGTCGCCTTACCGTTTGGCTACCGGGACATATTTACTACCGACCTGATCGAAATGTTCCATTAACCCTGTTCCCATTGTATTAGTTCCCTCCATCGCTTGCGGGGGAGGGTTAGGGTGGGGGTTAATTAATTTTGCTCAGCTTGCCAGTTTTCGCTCTCTTGTTTCGCATTTTGCTTGCGCCACAGCCGATCCAGATAACCACCGACGATTGTGGTCATGGTTTCGACCTCGACCAAAAACGAGTCGTGTCCAAAAGAGGCTTCTACATGCCTATATTCGACATCTCGCTGTAAATCTCTCAGCACATTCACCAGTTCCATCCCCTGAGCCGCCGTATACAGCCAATCGCTGGAAATCGTCAGCACGAGGAATGGACATTTTGTGCGCTTGAGCGCCTCGTTCATCGAATTATAGCCATCGGCTACATCGTAATAATCAAGCGCCTTCGTGATGTACAAGTAGCTGTTCGGATCAAAGCGTTCGACAAACTTCTCGCCCTGATGCTGTAAATAGCCTTCGACTGCGAAATCGGTATCGAAGTTATAGGCTAACTCTATGCCTTTTTGAGTACGCCGCCCAAATTTCTCATCCAGCGACTTTTCACTCATATAGGTGATGTGTCCGACCATACGCGCCACCGACAAACCCGCCGCCGGAATAGTACCTTCGTAGTAAGCGCCTTTATTCCAGTTCGGATCAGCATAAATGGCTTGCCGCCCGATCTCGTTGAAGGCGATGTTTTGTGTAGACGAACGCGGTGTGCTTGCTAGAAATAACACTGAACCGACTCGTTCGGGATAATCAACCGCCCATTGCAGCGCTTGCATCCCGCCCATACTGCCGCCCGCCACACTGAACAACTTGTCGATGCCCAAGTAATCCAGTAGATGACGCTGCGCCAGCACCATATCGCTAATCGTCACGAACGGGAAGCGCATCCCATAAGCCTTACCATCAGCCGCCAACGACGCTGGCCCGCTGCTGCCTTGACATCCACCAATCACGTTCGAGCAAATCACAAACAACTTGTCGGTATCAAACATCTTGCCGGAGCCAATCGAATGATCCCACCAGCCCGGTTTCTCACCTTTTTCGCCGGTGTAAAATCCCGCCGCGTGCGAGTCGCCGGAAAGGGCATGGCATACCAGCACCGCATTCGATTTATCTGCGTTCAACTTGCCGTAGGTTTCGTAGGCCAGCGTAAACCCTTCGAGCGTTTGCCCGCTGCGGAGTTGCAGCGTCGTATCAAACTGCGTAGATTGCTTCTGGACGATCCCAACCGAGCCAAAACGTTCGCCACGCCAGCGTAACGCCAGACTCTCGAAATCTTCATATGTGTCGGTATCGTCCTGAAAAATCATCGGTAATCCTCGACCAGTATACGCATCTTGACGCTTCGTCATATTCTGCCTCTTTCTCATCCTCTACCGCAAACTGGCCTTATTCAAGAGGCTCGATGCTTACACCTTACGAATTCAATCTTGATTGACTCCCCT
>JACDGI010000694.1 GCA_013821665.1 Anaerolineae bacterium | reverse complement strand
TCGCTTGCCGAATGACCTTCCAAGTAACCTTTCGGATAGTTGGTCATCCGCAGAAAACGCCGGTTGATGTAGCTGATTGTCCCCTTCGAATCGATAACCACCAGACCATCGCTCATTGTATCCAAAATCATTTGGCGGAAAGCCTGTTCACGCCGCATATCGTTTTCACGTTGTGTCAAATCGCTGATCAGGCGCGAATAATCCAGTGCAATCGCCGCCTGTGTTCCGAGTGAAGTTAAAATTTGCCGTGCGCGTGGCGTTTCCATATCGTGTGGTTGCAAGTCACCGAGTACCATCACACCGGGCGTTTTACCCGCAGCCGTCAGCGGCACAACCGTCAGATAATTCAATCGCAGCAGTTCCGTCGCCCGAAAAATCGGCTCGGTTGATGGATTATCACGCAAACTGTCGGTGGTCAAATTCACCAGCATTTTGCGCGTGATTAAAGTCGAACAAAATGGGTTATCTGCATCCGATAAAGGAAATCGAGGAATAGATTGGCCGTTAGCCGCGTTTAATAAAAATTCGGTTTCGACCCGCGCGCCGCCCGTAGTCGCCAGAATCCTGCTTTTGAGAACCTGCTCCTCATTATCCACGCCCAGCAGCCACACCATATCACTTGGCATAATAGTTAGTGCGGAGTGCGCGACTTCCTCCAACAGACGTTGCACATCCGCCGGTTCCTGCGTCGTTGTTGAAAGTACCGTTTCAATTCGCTTGATAAGATCAGTCAGATTCACGGGCTTGGTAATGTAATCGACCGCCCCTGCCATCATCCCTTCCGCACGCGCGTCGCTAGGGTTTTTGGCCGTGACGATCACCACCGGAATACTGGATGTACGTGGATTCGCCTTCAGACGGCGGCAAGTTTCCATACCGTCCATCTTCGGCATCATAATATCCAACAGGATGAGATCTGGCTTTTGCTGCTCGGCAATATCCAGTGCTTCTAAACTGCTCGTGACACCAATCGCATTAAAATCGTGGCTTTCCAACCAATCCCGCAGAAGTTGTACGGTATCAGGAATATCATCGACGATAAGGATAGTTGCTTTGTTACCGCTGCCATTGACCATCTGCTGTAATCCCATCGCCTGTCTAGTTAGAGGAATATACTCATTATAGGGTAAGCCCCTTTCATCCGCCATGATTCAGGAGCCAACACTTTTGAAACGACAAAAACCTCTCCCTAAAAAAGAATGGATGCCCCCCTCGCTAAAGCATTGGCTATCAGCGAATGAGCCTGCGAAGGTAGCAGATGTGGGGATTTAGGGTGAGGTTTCTTGCTCACTCACTAAAAGTCTCGTCCTATGAATCCGCCATGAAGAGGGTGTAAAAATTCACGACCTAAATCGTGCCAAGAAATAAAATCAGGGGTGATTAACCCCTGATAGAAACAACAGAACCATGTATGAAACTTAAAACAGTCGCATTTGGGTCGCGATCACCCATACCAACCACACCGCGACCGTCAGATTAGCAACCATCAAACTTTGAATTTGCAAACCACCACTGACATCAACGGCTTTGCCACCGCGCATATCCGTTTTAGGGCTAAGCACACTGCTAATCGGAACCGCAATCAATACCACGATACCCAGCCACAAAGGGAATGCGCCATGTATGATTGCCGCAAGGAAGCACACAGCCGCCAGCGCAACCGCCGCGTACATTGCGATCCGTGTGTTACTTTCGCCCAGAATAATCGCCGTATTATAAAGTCCAGCCGCCTTATCCATATCATAATCGCGCAGTTGGTTATAAAGCTGGCCGTAAACTGAAATCAAGGTAACGGCAGCCGCCACAAACCACACAATCCCCGGTTCGCTATGATAGGTGAAGTATCCAGCCAGCAGTAGTAACCCGCTCAACATCAATGAATGCGAGACAATATCGGTAATCGGCCAGGCCTTCAAACGAACAGGCCGCCACGAATAAAGGTGTGACAGCAGCAGCGTCGCAATACCGATAACCAGCGCCCAAAAACCGCCCATCGCGTACAGCAGCAGTGTAAAAGCCGCCACCACACGACAAGCCGCATAACCAAAACGAATCCCAATTTCGCCCATTGTAATCGGATTTCGCGCTGCCCGATCAGGGTCACGCGCATCATCAGGCGCATCTTCAATATCGTTAATCATAAAGGCATAGGCAACCGCCAGAATATTAGCCGCCGTCACCACCACCAAACGCCAATCAAGCAAAATATTGTTTGGGCGAGCTGCAAGCAGTGCCCCTAATATCGTCAAAGGAATAACAAAAGGCACATATTCTTTCCATCGGGTTAGCCGAATAAGACCTTTAATTTGCGAGCGAACGGACATATAACGACCCCTTCTGTTACATTCTTTCACACATAATAACACTCATTGCCCAAATAAGCTGCGAAGTGTCAGATTATAGCGTCGGGCAATCGCCTATTGGCAACCTCAACGGCTCACGGTAACATGGCACTCATGAAGATTTCAAGGGTTGCTTCCACCATCGGATTCATGCTGCTCGCTGCCTGCTCCTTGACGCAGAGCATGGAATTAACCCCTAGCCCACCAACGCCTCGTCCCACGCTTCCGCAAAGTACACTGGTCCCAACTGCTGTCCGTGACACTCACACTATTACAACGCCATCGCCAGCGCCGACTGCGACGCTGGCAGCCTTTGATTGCACGCCCACACAAGACAGCGCCATCACACATTACGGTGTCAGTGCTGAAATGCAATACGCGAAACGCGATGTCAAGGTTGCGCAGGAAATCGTCTATACCAATACAACCGGCATCGCCCTTTCAACCATCGTCTTCAATGTAAAGACAAACTGGCAGCCCGGTATATTTAGGCTGCAATCCATTGATTTGGCAGATGGTGAATCCCTTAAATCGCATCTAAACGGTCAGCAGCTTGAGGTTAAACTTCCGCAGCCGCTTAATCCCGCTTGTGTCGCACATATCAACTTGAAGTTCGATCTCCACATGCCGCCCATTGATATTGGTGGCCCTCATGCCTATCAAGGCTATCTTGGTTATACGGGTCGCCAATCAAATCTTGGGCAATGGCTGCCGGTTGTCGCCGTCCATAATGGAACTACGTGGGTAACCCATGAAGAAATTCCCATTGGCGAGCAAGACGTTTTAGACATTGCGGATTGGTATGTCACCTTTCGCATAACCAACGCCCCAAACACCATCCAAATCGCCGCCCCCGGCACATCTGAACGCCTCAGTGATAGTGAATGGCACTTTACCTTAAGCGCATCGCGTGACTTCAGCTTTAGCATCGGTGAAAATTATCGGCTGCTTCAGCAAAAATCGAACAGCGGTGTTAACGTCGAGTTATACACTTTTACGGATGCTATCATTCCCGCTGATACTGGCACCATCGATAGTGCTGCCTTTGCCTTAACCACCGCTGTAAAAAGTGTCAATTTATATGAGTCACTATATGGCGATTATCCCTTAAAACGCTTGGTCATTGTCGAAGGAGACTTTCCTGATGGCATGGAGTTTAGTGGCATCGTCTTCGTAGGCAGCGAATATTTTAAGGGGCTTAATGGTGTCCAATCGTATCTGACAATCATCACGGCCCATGAGGTGGCTCATCAATGGTGGTATGCCCGTGTCGGCAACGATCAGGCCATTAACCCTTGGTTAGATGAAGCTTTAGCCACCTACAGTGAACTCGTTTTCATTGAAAAATACTATCCAACCCTCGCCGATTGGTGGTGGGAATTTCGCGTCAATCGCTTGTCCCCACAGGGTTATGTGGATAGCACCGTATATGAATTTACGACGCGCCGCACCTATATCAATGCCATTTATTTACGGGGCGTAAAAATGCTCGCCGAGTTACGCGCCACGCTTGGTGATGATGTGTTTTTTGGTTGGTTAAACCACTATAGCTCAGAAGGTTCAGGCCGTATTATGACTCCTGAGCAATTCTGGTCTTTACTGACACCAGAACAATTATCCCGCACCGAATCCATCCGCCAAATCTATTTACGCAAACCTCAGATCATCCCCCTAAGTACCCCGGCTTGCGACTCCGTTACAACTTGTTCGCCGCCATAATAATTAATCTCAACAATGATAAGAACGAGGCAAGTTTCTCCCTTTTAGGTTTGAAAACTCGAACCAATTTCGCTTGCATATTATGAACTTTTGTTCTAAAATAGAGTTGGTAGTGGTTGCAGGTAGCATCACACTAAACGGTGGAGATTAACCGCTTGCCTGAAAAAGCAATAATGTGCGATTTTGAATTTGCATTTACTCCCTTCGCCCTGAGGGAGAAGGGTTGGGGATGAGGGTTAATTTCAC
>JACDGI010000693.1 GCA_013821665.1 Anaerolineae bacterium | reverse complement strand
ATATACGTCCAATCACTCAACTATAATGTCAGAAATAGGGCGATAAAGAACCGCCTAACCATTCCCGTACTGCCATGCGCGATGGGCGCATCAACAGCCTCGACGGTATTGAGTGCGGGTTACGACTGAGCAATGATCGGGGAAAATTGCTGTGTCAGCCGCATAACTGCGAGGATCAAAACCAGATGAGGATGTCCTCCATCTACTTCCATTATAACACATCGTGACGAATTCTGTCACAGCGTTGCTATGCGAAAACCCTACGCCGCCGCTTTATTTGCCGACCCTGTAGCCAAAATATCAACTAAAAAGAGGCTGCCAATTGAATAAACAACCTCTTTCGTTTCGTTGAGCATTCCGCCTTTAGCGCGTCACAATTGTCGGATCAAGTGCCTTGATGGCCCCATAAAAACCATTGAGCGCGGTGGGCATGGCCGTCAGATAACCTTGCACGCTGGACAAGTCATTATTAAGTGAGGAGTTAAGCGCATCCCCACCGGCTTTGAAGTAACTCATCAGGTAATCAGTCGCTTGACCGACACAGGCAGGGAATGTGCCTCTGTCGGTGTTGAGGCTACTTTGCAGGGTTCGGAACTGTTTAAGCAAATCGTTCATTTGAGCGGTGGTCAACTTCGTGATGTCGAGCTTAGGGTTGGTTTTGATAAAGGCGTTGTATCCCTTGCCAATGATTTGCTCGGTATACCAACGCGCAACCGGACAATCGGCGCGTGAGTAATCTTTAGCCTCCACCAACCATGTATCGGCAGTGGTATCGACCTTTAGCTTATCGGCCTCGTCATAAATGACCAGCATCCTATCCGCCAATTGAATCGTTTGCTGGGCGCGCTGCTGTTCGGTAGTCGGACTGCTGTAGAAATTATAAAGATCGTCGGCTGTTTTGGCCGCATTGGTCACTGCGGTTTTGACTCCGTTAGCGCAAGGCGGTGTGGCATCCGCGTCAAACGTAATCTGCCATTGTTTGAGTGCCAACTGCGCCTTTTGGATGTCGGGCACTTTGGTGGCGAGGGTTATTTTACGGGCATAGCTGAAAATATCACCGATTGCGGCGCTGTGGGCTGTCCACCACTCTTGCGCGGTACAGGGGATTTCGGTGGGTGTGGCAGTCGGCGGGACTGAGGTTGGAATAAGTGCCTGAATATCAATCGTGCCGGGTGTACCACTGGCAGAAGTAGAGCCGGGAAGGCCGCCACGAATTATCACTGAAATCACTATGCTGATAATGGTCAACAGCACCGTTAGCACCAAACCGATGCCAACGACATGCGTAATATCTTTACCGATAGAGCCTGACTTCATGCTCACCGTTCACTTTCCGCCAAAAGCCAAAAGCCTTTAGCTCATCGTTATAATGAATGACATCCTTCTAGTTTAATTATGTTCCCAAGATGGCGCAATTTGGGGTAAAGATTACATACAAAATAAGGCAACAATCAGAAATGCATTAATCCAACGCTTTTTGGTCGTCGAATGTATTTAGCCAATCGAAGATAGTTTGCATTACTTGCACATCAGTTAGGTTCACAATAATTTTTGGAAGTAAAAATTCCGCAATTGATTTTTCATCTTTAGGAAGCGTTGATAAAGTACCTTGACGATCCGCATCTCGCATATTATTCAAAAATACCTGCTGCGAAGCTTGTTGAAATCGCATCATGCTGGCGTTATTAAAGTGAATAAAGATACGTTGCGCTTGTTCATAAAGAGGGATGTATCGCTTAAAGGTAATATTTTCAAGTGCGTTATCGAGTTTGTTTAGAAACGTAACTTCATCATTTAATGCGTAATGAATAAACTCATAGTGACGAATATCAGAAGGCGCTTCACTGATTTCGTCATGAGTAATTAAAATGACATCTTTATTCAGAGTATGGGCAATTCCAAGCTCATAAAACACGTTGGGATTACGACCAGAACAATCAGCTATGATGATGTCTGCACGGGTGATATAGTCTTTGATTTTATCGAGTAGGGGAACAGTCAATATAGCGGCATCAGCACGTTCACAAATGAGGTTATGTTTAGTTTGCAAATGATGGCGGAGGTACAAATAGAAATAATGTAGCTCCGCCGAAAAAGGCATAATAACAAAGCATTGATCGGGCATATCTCAGCTAGCCATATGTTGCGGTTCGGGTTGGCGACGTTTAACCCATGATAGCACATATTGAATCATGTTGTCGGGTTTTTGTGGATCATAGGGCACATAAAGCATTCCAGCGATGTGTGCTGAGACCTGTCGTTCACTCTCTTGTACAATCGGTAAAACAGATTTACCTAAACCTTGTGCGAAACCCACCTCATACATCACATTGGCATTATTACCAGTCAAATCCGCAATAACGAAGTCGGAACGTTCGATCATCTGGCGAATTGATTGCTCAAATGATTCACCAATTCCTATATCGAAATCAGAACTTGGAGCATAGCCTTGCGATTTCAACGCTTCGACAAGTTGACTTACAACTTTGCGATTCGTTTTCATAGAATGTGAGAAAAACACAGTAGGTGATTCACTCATTGTAATTACCTTTACTTGCTCATTCAATAACTGCGTATTATAGCGCAATTACAGCTTCTCACGTATTAGAAATTATTCAACAGAGAAAAACGCTCTGTTCCAAACCCAAATACTTAAGTATGCATAGATTTCCAGCAACCTCACTAAAGATCAATTAGACAGGAGCCGTTTCAGGGAGACCGTGCCGCACTATCGCTGCTTCCACAATAGCAGCGACGAGGCGATCATGTTCCCAACCGAGAGCGAGTGCTTGTAGGCACAGGTCGCTGTAACCGGGATTCAAACCGGGCAGCGGGTTGATTTCCAGAATGTAGGGCTTGTCGTTATCGTTGGCATCCAAGCGGAAGTCGATGCGCGAGACATCGAAACAAGCTGTAGCACGAAACGTTTCTGCCGCGAGGTGCTGCAATTCGCGGGTTTGGGCTTCGCTCAACAGTGCAGGACAATGATAGCGATATTGATCTAAGCCATAGAGCGTTTTCATTTCGTTGGTATAAACGCCCGAATGATTTTCGCCGTAAGCTGCATGATCCAGTTCAAGGATGGGCATAAACGTCACATCCGGCATATTACCCACAAGACCCACCATCACCTCACGTCCGGCGATGTAGCGCTCGACCAAAATCGGCTGGTTATAACGCGAGAGATGGCCTTCCACCCGCGCCCGCAGTTCGGCTACTGTCCGCACGATACTATCGGCATTAGCCCCCATGCTGGTGCCTTCGGCATTGGGTTTGACGAACAGTGGATAACGCAGCTCGCCATCTTCGTTCAGGAGTTCGGCGTTGACAGGTTCATCAGCCGACTCGAATAGTTGGAATTCCGGCGTGGGCAAACCGTATGTTTTGAGGACGCGCTTGGTCATGGCTTTATCGAGTGCTAGGGCAAGACCTAACATGCGGCTGCCGGTGTAGGGAATTTGCAGCATTTCGAGGATGGCCGGAATTTGAGCTTCACGGGCATCACCGAAGTGACTTTCGGCAATATTGAAGCACAGGTCAGGCTTATACTCGCGCAGACGGTCAATCAAGTTAAAGGGCGGTAGGATACTGGCCTCGAAGAAGGTGGCTTCGTGGCCCATCCGCTGCAAAACACCGACAATGGCATCCGGTGTGCGAGGGTTGTCAAGGTCGTCCCAACGGTCAGCCGACATTCCTTCATACTTGGGCGCGTTGGTTTTCAAATTGGCTAAGACGGCGATACGCATGATTTTTTAATCCTTAATTGGCGTAACCAAATAGGCCGTCACCTATGGGGATTTGCCAACGGCAAACCCGTACATCAGGTGCAGCAAAAATTAGATTGATGACTTATCGGGTGTTGACCCGTTATGTTTGTTGGTTCCGTTTACCTTTGTGGTCGGATCAGCTTTAACATCCGGCAATTTCTCAGCATGATAAGGCTGCCACTTGCCAGCATCCGCATTCAAACGGTGGGCAACGCCATCGCGCTTGTGCAGCGTATCAAATCCCTGCGGCTTGATCGCCAGCGCCTCACCTGCCAGCAAACCGGCAACACCGGATTGTCCGGCTTCGGGGCGGCGCGTGACCTGCCGATCCAGATGTTCGATCATGCCTGCGTCGTAATCGGTAGGTTCTTCGTAAGTGGCGATATAGCCTTCATAATTACGCAGCACAACACGTCCGGGTGCTTGACTAATAAGGTACTGCGGCATGACCGGAATCTTGCCACCACCGCCGGGGGCATCCACCACATAAGTCGGCACCGCATAACCGCTGGTATGTCCGCGCAAGCCTTCCATAATCTCAATGCCTTTGGCGACCGTCGTGCGGAAG
>JACDGI010000048.1 GCA_013821665.1 Anaerolineae bacterium | reverse complement strand
CTATGGAACCATATTACTTTTAAGCTGTCATGGGATAACTGATCTATAAAAATCTAGTCATGGGCATATTACCGTGTTGTAACATCGGCTGGATACATCGTTAGGCAAATGGGGGCTAGGGCAGTTACAATATGTAATAAATATTAACCACAGGGGGCGTTGTGTCCGACGTTTTTATTTCGTATTCGCGCAAAAATAGTGATTTTGCCCATAAACTCGACAGCGCCCTGACCGCCGCGAAACGGGATGTCTGGATCGATTGGCAGGACATCGCCCGTGGTGAAGATTGGTGGCATTCGATCCAAACCGGTATCGATAGTGCCGATACGACTTTGATTATCATCACCGAAAATTGGTTGGTGAGTGAGGTTTGCCACCGCGAACTGGAATACGTTCGCAAGCAAAATAAACGGGTCTTCCCCATCATCCGCGAGAAGGTTGAAGGCGATCTGGCGATCCGCGTCAAAGGTACGTGGGTCGATCAAGAATGGGAACAGCGTGCCCGCGATAACTGGAAATATCTACGCAGCGTGAACTGGTTGTATTTTGATGACGATACCGCCTTCGACGCGGCCTTTAAAGATTTGCTCACGGCTTTGGATACCGACCAAGTGTATGTCAAAAGCCACACGCGTTATCTGGTGCGGGCGCTGGAATGGCAGCAGAGCAGCCGCGATTCCAGCTTTTTGTTGGAAGGTGACCAATTAGAAGCCGCTCAAGCGTGGTTGAAAACCAGCGTCAATAAGACTCCTGAGCCGCTGCCAACCCATCATGAATATGTGACGGCCAGCGACATCGCTGAAAAAGTACGCATCGCCCGCGATAAAGCCCGTGAACAACTCATCAGGCGCTTCCGACAATCAGCCATTATTTTGGGTGCAGCGGTAGCGGTGGCGATTATCGCAGCAGTGGTCATCGGACAGCAGTACATCAGCGCCCGTGCCGAAGTGACCAGTGCGGGTGCGACTCTGCAACAAGTCAATATGCTGGTGACAGCCGCCGTTAATCAGCAGGTGACAGCCGCCGCCAAAGTGCAGGCTGCCGAATATCAAATGGCGACAGCGACCATCGAGCAGGGGAATGCTGTCGTGGCGCAGCAAACCTCAGCCGCGCGTGAACACAATGCCAGTACCGAAGTCGCCGTCGCTGGTGCAACACTCTCACCGGTTCCGCCCACGTTGACGGCAGTCGCTTTAATCATTAAAGGTGCCTTCACCCAGCAGGATATTGCCCTGCAAATTGCGAATGCCAGCCTACGTATGAATGACAAGCAGATTGCAGCAGCTTTGCAGATTGCAGATAATATGGTTGCTGATTACCCCAAGGAATCGCTGGCTTATATCGGGCGGGGAATCATTTTGGATAACAGCGGCGAATTCGATGCCGCGATTGCCGACTACACCACAGCCCTTCAATTAGACCCGACCAATGCGACGACTTACAGCAATCGAGGTTTGGTTTATGACAAGCTGGGCAAGTTGGATGAATCAATAGCCGATTTCAGCGAGGCTATCAAGATTGATCCACAAGATACAGAAGTTTACAACAATCGTGGTTTGGAATACTACCAGCAGGGCAAGTTAGATGCTGCCGTTGATGATTTTACCCAAGCCATTCAATTGGATTCGACCAATACCTTTGCCTATAATAACCGCGGATTGGTTTATACCGACCAAGACAAACTAGACGCGGCACTTGCTGATTTCACCCAAGCTATCACCATTGATCCGAAGTACATGCAAGCCTATAGCGGTCGGGGACAAGTTTACTTACGGCAGGGCAAAGATGATGCGGCAGCGACGGATTACACGCAGGCCATCCAGCTTGATCCTACTGTCAGCAATAACTATTACTATCGCGCTTTGGTTTACGCCAATCAAAATAAAAACGATGCGGCACTCGCTGATTTGACGCAAGCGATCCAGCTTAATCCGCAAAACGAAACAGCCTATTTTATTCGTGGACGCTTGTATCTGTTGCAAGGGAATAATGATGCGGCGCTAGCGGATTTCACGGAGGCTGTCCAGCTTAATCCAGAGGATGTCGATGCTTTCTATAATCGGGGCAAGGTCTATCATGCGCTGGGGAAAGATGATCTAGCAGTAGCAGATTACAAGCACGCTATTGAACTCAATCCTCAATACCTACTGCCATATAGTGATCTGGCTTATTATTATGCCGCGCAGGGCAAATCCACTGAAGCGCTGGCGGCTTATTGGAGGTGGGTTCAACTGAACCAAACCAACTCCACGACAGCCGACACCGTTTCACAGGACAAAATACCTTTCACGACCACTGTACAAATGACGCAGGGCCTGACCTACAACATCCCATGTGAAGGGAAGGTTGGGCAGCTTCTGCAAGCCCAAGCCGCTGCTTCTGATAATAAAACTCTTGATCCGCTGCTCATCCTTCTTGATCCGCAGGGCAAGCCGCTCTTTTTCAACGATGATGCAACCAGCGACAACACCAATTCCATCATCACAGATTACGCGCTGCCAACTGATGGCATATATACGCTGGTCGTCAGTTATGCCGGTGGCGGTTCAGAAGGCGCTATTCAGGTGACGCTCGACCTGACATCGACGGATGCTGCCACACCAAGCCCCACACCTACGCCAAACTAGGACACTGAAAACAGAGCCAAATTAATGACTGTAAAAGAGTTGATCGAAGACTACAGACAAAAAAGTTCTGGATTACCGAATTCAGATTATAAGACTCGACACCTCTTACATGAGGAATGTAGCAGGCAGATCGAAAATATGTCTGCGCCACATGACGAGATCGCTGCTGAATTAGCCATTTTTGCACAACAGACTTGTGATGACTACACGTTGGAAAATGCTAGGGAAAACGATCTGAATTGGTGGATTATCGCGGCACATTTTCATCCTTCACCCAAATATCTGGATTCGGCTTGTAGGATTCTTGTGTGTGAAAGTAATTTCATATGGCACGAAGGGTTGCTCGAAATCCTCTATGATATAGATGATGAGCGAGCAATCCCCAGTATAGAAAAAGTGTTGGCCTATACTATGTCTTATGATATTGACCACGAAATGAACCTTAAGGCGCTTGAGGTCTTGGGTATGATTGGCACACCCAAGGCTTGCGCTATTATCAAAAGCTGCCTGAAATCTCGCTCTCACGCGATTCGCAGACGAGCGATATTACTTTTAAGAGATTAATTAGCCGCGTTTCTATAATGATAGGCTCTCAAATCCTTTTTTGTGTAACTCATAACTTTGGAAAAGATAACAGCGGACGGAAGGCTTTGCACCTGCCGTCCCTGCACTTCATTTAGTGTGGAGTACGGTCATTTCAAAATGATGACCAGCACTTGGGCAATGATAATTTTAACGATGATTGCCATCGGATAAACTGCCGCATAACCCATATTCGGCAGTTCATTGTCGGCCTGCTCTAAGGTGAAACCCAGAACAGCCGGCTGTGTTTGAAGCCCACCGAGCATACCAATCGCCATCCCCATCGGTATTTTGAGGAGTTTATAGGCGATCCAGAGTGTGGCTATCGAGACCGTAAATGTGATGAGCGCGCCAGCGATAAAAATTGACAACCCATTGCCCTGTGTAAAGGTCGTGACAAAGGCATAACCGGATCGCGTCCCTACACCAGCCAGAAACAGTATAAAACCAACCTGACGCAGCGTGAGGTTGGCGCTGTAAGGCAAATTCCAGACCAGCGGGCCAGTACGTCCCAGCGTGCCTAAAATCATTGCCACCAACAGCGGGCCACCCGCCGCACCTAATTTGATGGTGATACCACCCGGTAATGGAAAGGGAATAACGCCCAGCAGCAATCCCACCGCTAAACCCAAACTGAACGTTAGAAAATCAATCTCGCTGAGCGTTCGGTAGGAGTCGCCAAAAAAATGGGTCACTTCATCCATTTGTTTGCGCGGCGCAACCACACGGATACGATCACCCAGTTGTAAAATCGTATCTTCTTGCGGCAGAAAATCACTATCGCCCCGTCGCAAACGCGTAGCTAAAGCGCCAAACTGCTGATAAATATTCAAATCTTGAAGACGATGTCCCGCCACCTGCGGATTCGAGACAAATATACGCCGGTTATCAATCTGATTACGGTCAAAATCCAGTTGCTTACTGTACATTTCACCTAGAAAACTGGTGACGCATTCAAGCTGTTCTTCCGAACCAATCACACTCACCAGATCGCCCATACAGAACGAATCATGGGTATTCGACAGTGTAAGCTGATCTTGATGTTGCAAGCGCCCAAAAATCACATCCCAGTGATGCTGCTGTGCCAAGTTACCAATCGCGATTGAAGTGGCTTCAGGATGCGTGACACGGATCGTGCGGTTTTGGATGTTTGCACCTAATTCAAGGTGAGGAGCGGCTAGGGCTTCCGCCTTATAATCGACCTTGAACCACCACTGCATCAAACCGATGGCGAGCAGGGCGGACATAATGCCCATTGGATAAGTGACCGAGTAGCCGATGACCGGCTCGTTGAGTAAGCGATCCAAATTGGCTTGCGGGGCGTAATTCTTGATGTAGTCCAAAGCGCTTGCCAAGGCAGGTGTATTGGTGAAACTACCCGAAAAGATACCGGCAGTCACTCCGGGACTTAGATGAAGCGCGTAATAAGCAACAACCGTTAATAGCGCACCAAAAACCAGCATACCAACAATCAACAAATTGTAACGCAGACCTTTACGCCGCAGTGACGCGAAAAAACTGGGGCCGCTGCTCAAACCAATCGTATACACGAACAGAACCAGACCCAACTGGTAAATAATTTCAGGCAGCTTGAGGTTCGCATCCAACGATCCAACTGCCAACCCGACAAACAGGACAGCCGCCACACCGAGGCTGCTCCCCCGAAACTTGATCCGTCCCAGTGGGTAGCCGATGGCTGCGACAAAGAACAATGTAAAGAGTGGATTATTGATGAGGAACTGAATCACGATGATTTCCTAACTTGGTTAAGTTTTAATTCAGCGCTAAATGAGGTTTATTTCGGTGAAAAGCTGTGAGCCGCATTTTTTCGACACATAAACAGCCATCATTCTCAGTGGCTGTTTTCAATATTCCATAACATTTTTAAACTTCAGACTTGCGCCATATTCGTCTGGTTTATAGAGACATGGTAATGATCTACTTTTAGGGTAATCGAACCCTAACCGTGACGTTAGAAACGATTGTCACGCCTTATTGTGATATTCTTCACTAAACGAGTAATTTCCCCAAAAAGGTATATAAAGGGAAGGGGATTGAATATGAATAATGGCTTGCGTGGGTAAAATTTAGACAACAAAAAAGGCCGCTCATGTGAGCAGCCCTTTTTCAGCGCATTTACTGCGGGACAAACTTAGAACTTCAGCTTGCCAGCCCAGTCATCAATTTGCTTGTTGGCTTCGTCTTTGGCGATGCCATAGCGTTCTTGAATCTTGCCCGCGAGTTTTTCGCGTTCGCCATTCACTTGCAGCAAATCGTCATCGGTCAAATCGCCCCACTTGGAACGCACATCACCGGCGAGTTGCTTCCACTTACCGGCTACGCGATCCCATGCGCCGCCTGTTTTCGGGTTGTTATTTGTGTTACTGGTCATTTCTCTGCTCCTTCTAGTAGCATTTACTTTCTATAATCACAAAACATAGGATCTTTATTACTTACACTTTGGATAAAGTAGAAATGTTCTGCATATTTCTGCTTTATCGACCCTATGCCTAAAAGGATAGATCAAATGCCGAGGCGAGCAATGTGCTACTTTAACTGTTTTTGGATAGGTCAACTGATGGGTTTCAAACTGAGCCATTAATCTAACTGCCGCTCAATTGGCCTATTTCAATTTGTCGAGTGATTGGCGATACAAGATCCTATTCGTCAAGATCATCCAGTAAGGCCACATTATTCTTGGGCAATAGAAGCTGGCGGCGGACGTGTTCAGCCTCCAACTCTTCTAAAATCTCCTGTTCATCCTGATCATCCTCTTGGGCACTTTTCTTCGCTTCAATCACCGTGATGATTTCAGTGATCTTATCCATAAGGTCTTCGTCTGATAAAAATTCAACATCGAGAGCTGAAGGGAACTCGCTCATGTTTTTAATCTCCTGCACTGAAGCATACTTTTGCATATCCTAACACTGCCATTTGCTTTGTCTAATGGGGCAGACGGCTTATTTTTACGATCATTAGACTATTGTGGATTAGCAAACCCGGTTTGCCACCGCTCAAGATCACGCATAATGATGAGCGACCATGCCACATCACCAACCATTTTGGCTGCCATCGAACGAGCGCCTACTTCAGAATCAATATCTGCGATCATGGCAATAAAAGCCAGCGATGTTCGAGCAAGCGCTATAGGAAGCATAGCACGTTCGGCCTCGGTAAGCCTTTCATCTGTGCCTGTGTCATAAGCATCGACAAGGGTACGGAGCATTTGGATGCGCTTATCAGATACTGGATCGTCTGAGAAAGTTGAGTTGGTATAATAAAGTGTAAGTGCCAGATCTTCGACCCGCGTCCGCTCGCCCATGAAATCAAAGTCAGCCACTTGTACAATACGACCCTCTTGGAAGAACACGTTGTTGTCCCAATAATCACCGTGAACAAGCTGGCGTGGCAATTCTTCGATGCGGCTCTGCGCCTGATTTACCAACTGTGCAAGTGTCTCTGCCTCTGTAGCAAGTGCAATCTCAACAGGGGAGGCATCCCACAGCCGGATACATTCGATACCACGTAAAGTCATTGTCAGCACATCATGTGGATCGACAGCGTTAGCAGCCGGAGCGTTGCATCCATCTTCACTTACTCGAACTGTCCGCAGTAGCTTATGGATTCGCCCAAGCAGTGGTATTCCCGCTTCTAAGCGCGGCCAAGTATCCATATTGGCATCGTGTTCCACATAGGGTTCAACTTCCACAAGCCGCTCGTCAATTACAATCCACGACGCGCCGCTCTGTGTCAGTAAAGGTTGGGCACAAGGCACACCACCATACGCGAGGTGTTTTCGAACCTGTTGTATATCGGACAGTCGTGCCACCGTGACCCAAGGCCGATAAACACGTACCACATAACGCTGTAAATTATGGCTGATCAGTAGATTGAGATTGGATGACCCACCCAGATCAGTAGCATCTTCGCTGTTTCGAAGCCCATACTGGTCACGGAGCGCATCAAATAGACGAGGCGAAAGTTCTGCGCGAGAAGCAGGCCCGCGCGACACCATTGGCTTGGTCATAGCTAACTCTGATTGTGTGTTAAACGGATGTACTTTCGCCTACATTGTACTGCAATCATTTATTTTCGATAGCAAAAGGTTAACGCAAAAACCTAAACCGTCCAGTTGCCCTATTGAGGCCTAACCACATGGGCGATGATCTCAAGCCGTGCTTGCGTTACCTTTAAGGGCGAAAGGTTTTTAGAGTAGGTGGTGAATTCCGCCTCCTTTAAGCCTCAGAATTGGTATTTAACATGGGCCATTAGTCGGCATTATTCTCAGATAGATGCCGAGCAAAAGCACAACAGGGGGTTAGGGAGATGTTTAACATGGACCCAAATATTGAACAAGCTGTCAATGTACAGAAGAAATACACCGACAGCCTGATGCAAAACCAACATGTAATGGGCGTAAGTGTCCGTCCTGTCGATGGCTACGTCCACCATCCCGAAGCCTATGCGCTGGTGGTGCTGGTCGATGATGAAAGTGTAGACATCCCGGCGCACTTGGATGATGTGCCAGTAATTGTACAGCGTGTGGGCAAGATCAAAATGCAGTAATGGACAACCCACCGCGAGGTTAGTGCAAAAGGGCGCGCCTTTCGTATCCCTACGAAGCTATGTTGGTGAAGGAATTGTTTATGAGCGCAAATGTACTTGATCCTGAACATGCCGTAAAAACCGAGCGCGGTACCGTCCTCCAAGACCCACCGCTGGCGCAATTTTTGTTTAGCGACACCCGTTTATCGGCTGTTTGGCTGGTGATACGTGTGCTGCTTGGCTGGGGCTGGGTGACTGCCGCGCTGGGCAAGCTGAGCGATCCCGCATGGATGCAAACCGGCGAGGCGTTGAAAGGCTTCTGGTCGAAGGCTGTCGAAATACCGGCCACTGGTAAGCCAGCGATTACCTTTGATTGGTATCGCAACTTTATTCAAGGGATGTTGGACTCCGGTTCCTACGTCTGGTTCGCCAAAGTGGTGGCCTTCGGTGAATTACTGATCGGTGTCGCCCTGATTTTGGGATTATTCGTCGGCGTGGCCGCGTTCTTAGGCGCGTTCATGAACTGGAATTACATTATGGCCGGTTCAGCCAGCACCAATGGTTTATTCGGGCTGGGCGCAATCCTCTTGATCTTGGCGTGGAAGACCGCCGGATACTATGGACTTGACCGCTGGATTTTGCCACGTATCGGTATGACGTGGCAGCAGTACGGGCCAAGGCGTGTACGGTCAACCGTTCGCATGGATCAAGTTCCAAAAGTGAATCCTTAATCTTTTAACCTCACTCACGAAAGCAGCCATCAAAAGAGTGAGGTAATTCCAAGGCGATCTGTAATAGGTCGCCTTTTTAATTCCAATCGATTTTAATGTAATCAAGGAGAATAACATGACCAACTTACTACCGGCTTTGGGCCTAGGCGCGATCTCTGGTGTACGCAGCATGATGGGATTAGCATTCTTCACCAATCAAACGAATGGGAAATCGGACGCAAAACGCAAGCGGGCAGCCGCCGAAAATCCAGCGATGAACCTGCTCAACATGCCCCAAACCGCAACCGTTCTCAAAGTGATGGCAGCGGGCGAAATGGTCATAGATAAGATGCCTTTTATTCCCGCTCGTACCGACGCAGTACCCTTACTCGGACGGATAGCGATGGGTGGTTTGGTTGGCGCGGCAGTCTCCAAAGATAAATGGATTCAAGGTGGGATTGTCGGTGCTTTAGGCGCGCTCGTCGCCACTTATGTGGTGACTTATTTGCGCAAAACTTTGAACGAAGAGGTCCATATTCCAAATGTGGTCTTGGGTATCGCTGAAGATGCGCTGGTAGCTAATGCGGCCAACGCCATTGTCCAACATTACGAATTGATCTGATGCAGATTGCGCCATCCTGTCATAAAATGAAGGTTTATACTGTAGGCTGGTGAGCCTCTAAATGACAACGTAATGAGGAGCCTTATTGAGACTCATAAATCGGCTGTGGATAATGCTCATGTTGATGCTGTGTGCGGGCTGCAACCTTAGCAAGACGGAAGTGGCAGACTTGCCAACCGTGCCGCCCAGCATCACCGAAGCGGTGACACCACACCTCACACGGACACCTATTCCCTTTGGGACAACGGTTTTGCCAACGCTGCTGCCTTTACCGGGTAACATCGTGGGCATCGTGGTCAACACGCCGCAAGCCACGCTCATCCCTGTCACCAGCGCACCGCCGCTCGGCACGGTATGTCAGATTTACACAGCCTATTCGGGTGTCGCTCCCCAGAACACATTGAGTCTGCGAACCAGCGGCAGCATCACCGCGCCGCAGGTTTTCCGCGTGCCGACCAACTCTCAAGTGCTGCTTGTCCCCTCGTCGCAGGAAGTCGAAGGCGATGGCTACCATTGGCTGAATATCATCTATGTCGATCCCTCACAGACGCGCTATCAAGGTTGGATGGCGCGTGACTCGTTCAGCACCAATGGCGTGCGTGATCCCTCGATTGCCACCCTGCGACCAACCGGCGCATCGGCGGGCTGTTAATCGGATGCTGGTTGAGTGCAAAATAGTTATCGGGTTGACAATGTCACATGAGACATATGGATCTAAAAATACGTAGAGAATTGTAGGGGCGCGGATTTATCCCGCCCGTTTTCAAAATCAACCGTCGACTATTTTGATAGAACAAATCTTTAATGTGACATTGGGTAGCAACACACTAAACGGTGGAATAACATCCATGCTAATTCGAACAATTATGGTGATCTTTAAAAGCCTTGAAAGCCCCTCCCTGACGCTTCGGCTATCAGCAGAGTGAGCCTGTGAACGTTGCTGATGTGGGGTTGGGGTGGGGTCGGTACGCTCCACTTCACCCTCCACCACTTAATGCAGCCCTATCCGTAAACCATTTATCGAGTAAAATTGAACATGTGTTCTAAATACATGGGACAATGTGCATGAAGTTTACCGTCATCCCGACACCGGAAATCCTGAAAAATGATGTCGAGTGCATCCGCATCACCGAACACGCTGGCAAAACGCCACTCGCGCTCAATGTCTGCCTGAATGGTTTGCCCGGTATCGTTTTTCAACATCACGATGGGCAGTCTCCGCTTGAAAATATCACCACCCGTGTCGGTAGCGCCAGCAACATCCCCACCTTATTCGTCTACGGACAAATGACCGAGCCGGGGATCATGAATTACTACCCGCAGTCCTTTACCTCAACACAAATCGTTTTAAAGCCTCATGCCCTGCAAACACTGCTTGGCTTGAACGCCTCTCACTTGACGAACGCGCTGGTGGAACTGCGTGAATTTTCAGCCGGTTCGCTGAATATGCAGTTGATGGATGCCCGCAGCCAGCCGCAGCGCTTGAATTTATTGCTCAACTTTTTGGTGTCGAAACTGCAACAAGCTCGCCACCGCGATTGTTTAGTGGAAGAAAGTTTGTCCCTCATCCACAAAAACAGTGCTTCTGTCACGGTCAAACATCTGCTGGACAGCCTCAGCATTTCCGAGCGCCAGTTTGAAAAACGCTTCATCCAAAGCGTCGGTCTCGCACCGTATTTTTATATTCGCGTCAAACGCTTTAACGAAGCCCTGCGCCTTATCCACAGCGGACGCTTTTCGAAACTCACCGATGTGGCCCACGCCCTCAACTTCTACGACCAATCCCACTTTATCCGCGACTTCAAAGCCTTCTCCGGTATCACGCCTAAAAACATGCTGCAAAAGGTGGATCTTCAGGCCGACCAACGCGTCTACGCTTACACCGAAACATGACGGTTTTATCCAATTTTTGAAATCGCTGTCCCTCTATACTGTGCGTATTGATTAACCGTCAGCCTGTATCGAGAGAGGGAAGTCGCCAATGTCTAAACCGCAGCCGCTTATAACTGGCCTGTCGTTCGGTGAATCGCCGCGCTGGCATGATGGCCGTTTGTGGGTCTCGGATTGGGGAACCCGCGAGATCATCGCTGTCGATCCCGATGGCAAAAGTGAAGTCATGGTTCATCTGAACTTTCCATCGTTTCAAGCGATTTGTATGGATTGGCTGCCCGACGGACGGTTGCTGATCGTCTCGTCGGCGGATGGCACACTTTTGTGCCGACAGCCTGACGGAACACTAGCGACTTATGCCAACCTTCGCGGCCTCAGTGATAAAGGTTGGAATGAGATAGTCATCGACAGTCGCGGTAATACTTATGTCAACGGCGGCGGTTTTAACTTGGGTTCCGAACCATTTGTTCCGGGAATGATCGGCTTGGTTACACCCGATGGTTCCACCCGGCAGGTTGCAGACGGCATCGCCTTCCCGAATGGCATGGCAATCACAGCCGATAACTCGACATTGATTGTGGCTGAGTCTTATGCCAAAAAACTCACTGCTTTTGACATCGTGGCTGATGGCAGCCTCTCGAATCGCCGTATATGGGCAGACTTAGGCGATGGTGTCCCTGACGGCATCTGCGTCGATGCTGGGAATGCGATTTGGTATGCGGATGTTCCCAATAAATGTTGCAAGCGGGTTCGCGAAGGTGGCGAGGTGCTGCAAACCGTCGAACTTGATCGTGGATGTTTCGCGTGTGCGCTCGGCGGCACCGACCGCAAAACTTTGTTTATCGTGGCACGGGAGTGGCGTGGTCTGGAGAATACCGCCAACCAGGAACTCACCGGCCAAGTACTGACCGTTCAAGCTCCCGCTGCGGGAGTTGGTAAACCATAGGAGAGAATATAATGCGACTTAAATCATCTGCTTTTGAAGACATGCAGCTTATTCCTCCAAAGTATGCTAAGGCAGGGGAGAACGTATCGCCTCCGCTGTCTTGGGAGAATATACCAGACGGCACGAAATCTTTTGCGCTGTCTATCGTAGATCATCATCCTGTCGCAAAGAACTTCGTGCATTGGCTGGTTGTTGACATCGGTGCAGATGTGACCGCGTTACCGGAATCGGCTTCGGCTCAGGTAATGCCCGCTGGTTCCAAAGAGCTTAAAGCCTATACAGGCCCTAATCCGCCGTCCGGTTCGCACGATTACGAGCTGACGCTTTACGCCCTCAAAACCGCGTCGCTCGATCTGCCCAAGAAAGTTTCGCTTAATATATTTAAAGATGTAGTGGAGCAAAATACCCTTGCTACAGCCAAACTCATTGGCAAGTTCACCAAAATCAAGACAGGTAATTAACGTCACTTCGCAAACCAATATTCCCCTATGAGGAGATCAATATGAAGAAAATAGTCGTACTCAACCGGATCACGTTGGATGGCATGTTTGATGGCCCAAATGGCGAACAAGATTGGTTTATCCCCGGTGACGAGGAGAACAAAGCCGCGCATGAAATCGGCGTGCCCGTTGACAGCCTGTTAATTGGCCGCCTGACGTACCAGAACCTCGCAAAATTCTGGCCGACCGTAACCGATGACTCTAACTTCCCTCAAGCAGCCAAGACTCAGGCCAAAGAAATCAATGAGATGCCCAAGTATGTTTTCTCAAGAACGCTCAAAAATCTGACGTGGGAAAACTCCAAATTGATAACGGGTGATCTGCTTTCCGAGGTTCAGAAGCTCAAGCAGGGGGATGGCCCCGGTATGCTCATTTTAGGCAGCGGCACCATTATCCAGCAACTCACCGAAGCCGGACTCATCGACCACTACGTCTTTATCCTCACGCCAACCGTTTTGGGGAAGGGCAAACCGCAGTTCAAACAGGATCAGAAGGTTGATTTGGAACTGGTCGAAAGTCGGTCTTTTAAATCCGGCAACGTCATCCTGCACTACCAGCGCAAATAATCGGTAGGGGCGCAAGGCCTTGCGCCCAATTTATTCTTACGGCGCGAACAAGGTCGCATTCACCGCTTTGATGTTGTCCGCGCCCATCTTAATCACCTCGCGGTCATAGGTCATGATGCCGTTGACCTCGGTTTCCACATCGGTGGTTTGGGTGTAGATCGCCGCCACCAGATGCCTTTCTTTTTGAAACGAACGCAGCCGCTTAATCATTTTGGTGTAGTCCGCCAGCAAGCTCGGCACATCGGTGTACTGCTTATAACCCCAACTGTCTTTCGCCAGCCATGTATGACCTTCCAACGGTAGACCCAAGCCACCAAATTCACCGATCAAATTCGCTCGTGTGTAATCGATTTGGAAGGCATCAGGCCCCGGATAAGTGTGGACATCTTGGACATCACCGACTTTGAAGTCATTCCAACCGCTGGCACTGTCCACCAAGCGCGTCGGATCATAATGTTTGAATTGCTGCGTCAATCGCGCTGTGTCGTACTGTCCCCAACCTTCGTTGAACAGCACCCACATAATAATCGACGGTGAGTTGGAATGCGTGTCAATCATTTGTTGCAGTTCGTGTTCGAAATTGGCCGCCGAGTCAGCGTCGCGCTTGATTTCACCATCGCCTTGCCCGACCAGCACATCATCCATGCTCGGCATATCCTGCCACACTAGCATCCCCAATTTATCCGCCCAGTAATACCAGCGGGCCGGTTCCACTTTGACGTGTTTGCGGATCAGATTGAAGCCTAAACTTTTAGTGGTTTCAATGTCTGAGCGCAGTGCTTCGTCGGTCGGCGCGGTATACAGACCATCCGGCCAGAAGCCTTGATCGAGCAAACCGAATTGGAAAATCGGCAGGTTGTTGAGGTAAATCTGCGGGATACCTTGGTTATCCTGCTTCATCTCGATTTTGCGCATCCCGAAGTAACTGTTGACGGTATCCAATGTCTGGTTGCCATCTTGAAGTGTGACGCGCAGGTTATACAGGAAAGGCGAATCCGGTGACCACAACTTCGCATCCGGCACCGCAATCTCTGGTGGCTCACCAACCCTGTGGCTGAGAGAAGCGACCACTTTGTCCCCATCCATCACATCCGCTTGCATGGTCATTTGAATCGTTGCGTGATCGCTCAGAAGCAAAGCCACTTTGACGACACCAGCATCAATATCCGTTGAAATCCGCAGGCTGTCGATGTGCGCTGTTGGGTCGACCGGCTCAATCCACACTGTCTGCCAGATGCCGGTGGTCGGCGTGTACCAGATGCTGCCCGGTGACAGCACCTGTTTACCGTGTGGTTGTGTACCTTCCGTCGGATCCCACACCGAGACCACCAAATCTTGAATTTGATCGCCTGTGGGCTTCAACGCATCGGTAATATCAAAGCTAAAGACATCATAACCGCCCTGATGTGTGCCGACTTCCTTGCCGTTGACATAAACCGTCGCGTCCCAATCGACGGCACCAAAGTTGAGCATCAACCGCTGTCCTGCCCAATCATCCTGTATGCTGAAGCTGCGGTGGTACCACACCCGCTTGAAGTCCACACGCTTCTGCACGCCCGAAAGATAGGACTCGATAGGGAAGGGCACCAGAATTTGCCCGTCATAGCTGCTGGGCTGCGCGGCTTCTTTTGCAGTGATGGCATAATCCCACAGGCCGTTGAGGTTCAGCCACTGTTCCCGTACCAACTGCGGGCGTGGATATTCCGGCAGCACATCATAAGGCGTGACATCGGCTGCCCAGCGCGTAACCAGATGTGCGGCTTGTGCTTGGGCCGCCGAAACCTGCAACGAAAGCACACTGAATAAAATTGTCAAACCCGCAAAAAACTTCATTGTTTTTCCTTATCCGATGGTGAGTTACGCCACCTATCTTACAGGCTGGCGCAGCCACACACATGGGTCATCCAGCCGAAATAAGGATCGAGTTACCATCGGGATCATCAATCATGGCGAAATAGGAATTGATGGGTGTGTCGTAGGGTGCAAAATGCCCTGTATAACCATAATCCATCATCTCGGCATATTTGGCATCCACACCTTCTTTAGTTTTCAGGTAGAACTCCAACACGATCCGGTAACCGCCAGCCGGTTCGACTTTAACCTTATCCCATTTCGCGTTCAGCTTTTTGTCGTGCAAGAAAAAGGTCAGTTCGCCCATCTTGACCTTCACATGCGGCTGATTTTCGCTGCCTTCGGGAAGTTCCACACCGAGGCGACGGTAAAATTCCACCGACTTTGCCATATCCGCCACAATCACGCCGATCATATACAAGTCGAGTCCCATAGTTCACGCCTTTCCTAAAGTGATGTTTCGAAAGTATTGAGCCAAAATCTCCCAGAAGTTGTTTTGGCTCCATCCCCTCGTTTGATGATGAACTCCTCCCTGAATTGGCTCCCTCCATCGCTTGCGGGGGAGGGCTGGGGTAGGGGTTCTTGGCTGATCCGCAAAAAGTGTCGTCTAGTAAACGTTTACGGGGGAGGGTTGGGGTAGGGGTTAATGTATCACTTTCAATAACCTTTCCTGAGTACACTCCGTAATGCGCTTTGAAACACGCTTAGCCTACCACAACCCTATGCTTGACCTACAGGCTGTATCATTTTGCACTGTCGATGAGTAAATATGTTAATCGGGGCAGCGGAACCCTTTCGGATGACGAATGAAAAGGAGTTTGTATGCGATGGTTAGCCCGTTTCAGTATGATTTGTCTGGCAGTTGTGTTGTTGCTCTTGGTTGGCGCACAGATGGTGCTGGTATCACCTGCGCTGGCCGCCACCATCGACAAAATCGATGTAAGCTGTCGTTTCGTCAGTGTGCAGGGCAAGACGGAGGTGAACGCGCCTTATGTACGTGTGCAGGTGGCGCTGGCCTCTGACCTCACCAGAGTCATCGCCCAACAGGTGGTGCCCACGCGTCCACGTCGAGGTGCAGACTACAAAGCCAATCTGGATATTCGTAGAGCGCATTTAGCCGATGGAACGATGCTGGTCATCTCAGTAGGGGAGTGGGATGGCACGCATTATCTCCGTCCGGCGACCATCACCAGCGCCGAATGTGGACATGCCAGCACACCGGCACCAACACCGACCCTTGTTGGGTCAGCAACTTTGCCGCTTACGTTTACACCCACCTTTGTGGCATCGCCCACTTTCATTATGCCGCCCACACCCACGCCGATTGCCTCACCGTCCTTTCCGCCGGTAAGCCCGACACCGCCGCCCACACCACGACCACGTTAAACTCAGATTGTCGTTTCAGGGTATGCCAAATGGTGTACCCTGAGCGAATCCCTATTACGACATCCACACTTCGATCAAAACCGAAACATGAATGCTGCATCTCATGTTATGATGCTTGCGGATTGATCGCACAAGAAACGGAGTGCAATGGATCAATACAGCCGCTATGATTACGGTTATATTGAGACCTGTGTTTGATTTAAATATCGTTTTAAGAAAGTTATTCTATGCCATTAGTCGGTGAATTAGCTGCTTTAGCCACGTCATTATGTTTTTCGTTGAGTTCTATCGTATTCACATTCTCTGGTCGGGAATTGGGTTCGATCCTCGTCAACCGCACACGTTTGTTGATCGCGATTTTGTTGGTCATGCTGCTGCATCTTCTCCTTTATGGGCAGTTATTGCCAATCAATGCAGGCAATGAACGCTGGTTCTGGCTCGGCTTATCGGGCTTCGTCGGTTTAGCCTTGGGCGATGGCTTTTTATTCCAGGCCTTTATTCTCATCGGCCCGCGCTTATCCATGTTGATGATGGCACTCGCTCCCGTATTGGGCGCGATTATGGCGTGGATCTTCTTGGGTGAAAACCTATCACTGACCGCTATCGTCGGCATCATCGTCACCGTCGGCGGCATTCTGATTGTGGTAGCCGAACGTCGGGAAGATAGCAGCGCCAATGCTGAAACCAAGGCCATCCCCACCAACCGGCGGCGTTATGTGATCGGTTTGCTCTGCGGCTTAGGTGGCGGTTTAGGTCAGGCGGGCGGTTTGATCTTGAGCAAATTGGGCTTGGTAGGCGGCTTTCCTGCGCTCTCCGGCAATCTGATCCGCTTGATCGTGGCAGGTGTAATTATCTGGATTTTAGCCATCGCCAACCGCCAGCTTATCAGCAGTTATCGCGACTTAAAGGCACATCCCCGTGCGCTGTTGTTCGTCACAGGTGGCACGATTTTAGGGCCAGTCTTAGGCGTGTGGTTATCGCTGGTGGCCGTACAAAACGCCGACGTGGGCATCGTCTCGACACTCTCATCCCTCATGCCGATTTTCTTGATCCCCATCAGTTACTTTGTGTATGGCGAACGCATCACCAGACAAGCCGTTTTCGGCACAGTCGTCGCCATCGTCGGCATGATACTGCTGTTCGTGTGAATGGTGACGCGAACGGCTGCCAAACTGGTTATAATCCCCTTGAACAGTTATCAATGACTTCAGGGGAATAATATGGAACATCGATTATTAGGCGGATCAGGATTTAGCGTGCCTGTTTTGAGCTTCGGTACCGGCACGTTCGCTGGTGAGGGAGACTTCTTTAGTAAGTGGGGCAACAGCGATGTCGCTGAAGCTACACGCATCGTTGATTTATGTCTAGAAGCAGGTGTGAACCTCTTCGACACCGCCGATGTCTATTCCAATGGCAGTTCGGAAGAAATTTTGGGTCGGGCGATTGCCGGTAAGCGTGATAAGCTGCTGATCTCGACTAAATCCACCTTCGGCATGAGCGATGAACCCAATGATGTCGGTTCATCGCGCCACCATATCATCAAAGCCTGTGAGGACAGCCTCAAACGCCTGAACACCGACTACATCGACATCTACACCATGCACGGCTTTGATGCCAGTACACCGGTCGAAGAAACCGTGCGCGCCTTGGATAATCTGGTGCAAAGTGGCAAGGTGCGTTATGTCGTTTGCTCCAACTTTTCCGGTTGGCATCTGATGAAGTCACTGGCGGTTGCGGATCGCTATGGCTGGACGCGCTATGTCGGGCATCAGGCTTATTATTCATTGGTTGGACGCGAATACGAATGGGAACTCATGCCGCTGGCGTTGGATCAGAAGGTCGGCACGTTGGTGTGGAGTCCGCTGGCAGGTGGACGATTAAGCGGTAAATTCCGCCGCGATAATCCCAATCCGGCTGGCACCCGTATCGCTCAGGGGGCAGGGGAAGGGCCAGCACTGCCCGAAGAGTGGTTCTATCATCTGGTCGATGAGTTGGATGCTGTCGCGGCAGAAACTGGCAAAACGGTGTCGCAGGTGTCGCTCAATTGGCTGCTGCAACGTCCCACCATTTCCACGGTTATTATCGGCGCACGCAATGAAGAACAACTCAAGCAAAATCTCGGTGCAGCCGGTTGGAACCTCACAGCCGAGCAGGTCAAGCGGCTGGATATTGCCAGCGAACGTGAACGTATCTATCCCTATTGGCATCAATTCGGCTTCCAGAATCGCAATCCATTAGCATCACCCAGCTATAAATAAGCAAACTCTTCTATCCAAGATGCTGAGAGAAATCATTCCCGTATTGATTTGCTCCCTCCCTCGTTTACGGGGGAGGGTTGGGGTGGGGGTTCTATTTATTCACGGCTTTGCTTATATAAATCTCCTACCACTGCACCAGCATCCCCTCCATCGTCAGGCCGGGGCCGAACGCCAGCAGCACGCCATAATCATCCACTTCGGGATGGTCGCAGCGTTGGATGGTATCCAGCACAAACAGGATCGTTGCCGAGGACATATTACCGTAGTTGTAGAGGACGTTATGCGAAGCCTCGACCTGTTGATCAGCTAAACCCAACTGCGTCTGAACCAGATCAACAATCTTACTGCTGCCGGGATGGATTCCCCAATGCCGCACATCCGCGCGTTGTAGACCGTTAGCCGCCAGCAACCCATCGACAAAACCGCCAACCTGCGCCGCCAATAAATCCGGCACATAGCTCGAAAGATACATGCGAAAGCCGGTGTCCGTAACCGTAAATGACATCTGATCGAGCGTGGAATAATCACAGTGCGTTCGAGCATCGATAATGCGTGGGCCTAGTGTGCCTTGTACACGCGAAGCCGCCGCCTCATCACCGATTAAAACCATCGCCGCGCCATCCGAGAACAAAGCTGTCGAGACCACATTTTCTGATGATTGGTCAAACTGCATATGCAGCGAACACAGTTCAATTGAGAGCATCATTGCCAAACTGCCGGGGTTCGCTTTCACTGCTTCACTCGCGCGTCGCATTCCCGGAAACGCCCCATAACAGCCCATGCCTAAAATACAGGCGCGGTGTAAATCAGGCCGCATCTTAAGAGCACCTGCCAATTGCAAATCCAAACCGGGAATACTGAATCCGGTACACGACACCACGATCAAATCATCAATATCAGCAGACTTGAACCCACTATGAGCCAGTCCCGCGCTAATCACTGCTTGACCGAGCGGAACAGCCTCCGCCATATATAAATCGTTGCGGGCTTGCGTCGAGCGCGGCTGGTTGAAATAATCGCGTTCTACAGCCATGTGCCGCATCCCGACTCCCGCTTTTTCAAAGATGGCTCGCACGGCACGTTCACGACGGCTTTCACCTTGGAGCGCTAGAAAATAGTCGAGTACTTCTGGCTGCCCATATTGGTGAGCAGGAACACCGGTTTCAATACTGATAATCCTTGAAGCACTCACAATTTTCTCCTTATGGACGGACAAGCTGGTTATCTCGCGTATGCGTGACCAGCAAACGGCCTAACGCCGGTACACTGTTCATCATCCTTAAACCGGGTGTCAGCCAATTGGGACGTAACATAAACACCTGTAAAACGCGGCTCAGGCGCAGTCGCAAGCCGAAGGTGCGCCACCACAATCGGCGATATTGCTTGCACATCTTAGCAGCGGAAATTTGATCAGTCAAATAAAGATCAAGCACATCGGCTGCCATGCGCCCTGTTTGTAAGGCCATGCCCATGCCGTCACCCGCAACCGGTGCAATCAATCCCGCCGAGTCGCCCGCCATCAAAATATCGTTGACAACCACCTGCTTGCTGACGAACGGAACCTGCGAAATGCTCAACCACGACTCACTCACTTGTTCCGCGCCGGACAACCATTTGCCCAGTGCCGGATTTTGCTGCTTCATCCACACGATAAACGAGTCCACGTTGGCAGGGTAGGGCTGACTGGCTGATTGAAATACAGCCTGCCGCACCAGTAAACACACATTAATCAGGCCGTTTTCAATTTCTGACATACCGCAGTAACCGCCGGGAAATGTATATAAATAGTTCTGGCCTGCTGGCAGCGAACCCCGAAAATGGGCTTTCAACCCCATAAACGGCTGTGGATTCTGGAAAAAGCCACGGTTAAGTTTGCGGTCAATACTGCTGCGTTTGCCCTGCGCGCCGATGACGG
>JACDGI010000692.1 GCA_013821665.1 Anaerolineae bacterium | reverse complement strand
ACCACATAACTGGTTACAATATAGCTGTCGTTCATGTCGCTTCTCCGTTTGATGGTTGTCTGGTAACTCCCATTTTAACGAGTTCTGCATGAACGACATTAACTAGCAATCACGGTATCTTTATCCCCGTCAGCGATATGTCCCGCGCCGTCGACTGGTACAGCCGCATCTTGGGTTTGCCTGTGCAAGAGTCAACGCATGAAGGCAAGATTTACAATCTGCCCATGTCCGGTGATGTCGGCCTCATTTTGGATGGTCACAAACCCGTCACCAATTCCTCGCAGCCATTGTTCTTCTTCTGGACAACGGATATTCAGCTAACTTATACATTCTTGCTTAAAAATGATGTCCATATACTGAGCAAGATCGAAGATATTGGAAGCGTTACCACCCTCACCTTCAAAGATCCGGATAACAACTTACTCATGGTCTGCCAGCGCAATTCATGAGGAAACTTCAAGTTACTGTGGTAAGCAGTGGTCAGGAATATTGTGCTTCAACCAAATAGATTCTCGTAGGCATGAGGCGTGCCTCATCCGTTGACGTTTACCTCACCAATTTGTAAAGGTTCGTAGCCTCATGCGACGCAAACCATTATCTTGATTATGACTGGACACCCCTTTTACCCTTTCCGTGCAATCTCCCATGCCAGATGATTTATCTCTGGAATAATCAGCTTTTCGAGTGCCACTTGTACCGCATTCGGGCTTCCCGGCATCGAAAAAATCAGCTTTCCGTGATACACACCTGCTGTCGCCCGACTGAACATCGCAGCTGCTCCAACTTCTTGGAAGCTCAACATCCGAAAGAGTTCACCAAATCCCGGTAAGGTCTTTTCAAGATATTTGCTCACCACATCATAAGTCGTATCGCGTGGACTAATGCCTGTGCCCCCATTAAACAGAATCAGTTGAACTTCGGGCATCATCGTCAGTTCTTCAATCACCGCTGCCACTTGATCCGGCTCATCCTTAATTAAGCGATAAGCCGCCACCTGATGACCCAGTTCGCCCATCCGCTTTTCAATGTACTGTCGGTTGGCATCGGTTTCCGGTGTACGGGTATCGCTTACGGTAACAATAGCGATGGTTACTGGGCCTTTACCAGCTTTTTCACGATGATCTTCTGCACCCATAATTTTCGCTCTCCTATTTCGAGTTTTAAATTAAGATTGAGATTTGTTGACAAGACCTATGTTGTGGCTTAAACTCTAGATAATATTGGCAAAAAAGACAGAGGTTATTAGCCTATGCGTGTTTCAAAGCCAATAATTGAATCTTTAATCCCTTTGGACGCACAGCGCGCGCTTCGGTTCTCACCGACCCGCGCGCTTTTTATTTATTCCTCAAGTTAGTGTAGCTTAATCAAGAGGAGACAGCTATGGATTACGGAATGATCGGTAAGATTGAGAAAGCCCGCCGTTACGCCGAAGAACCCGAGCGCATTACCTTCAAATCACTCAACGCCCAATTCAGGGGTAGCAACAGCGACTATGTCATCACCTTGGGCGATAATGGCTGGTCATGCACCTGCCCCGGTTTTCATTCACAGCATATTTGCCCGCACGTCATGGCGATGGAAAAACTTTTCCGCCCGATGCTTAAGCGCGACCCGCTGCCTTATGCTCCCGGTCAAAACGTGGTCAGCGATGTCGAAAAATCCAACCGCTATGTCCACGAAAAAGATCGTATCCAGTTCCAAACCTTTGAAGCCGTCTTTCATGGCGAAAACAGTGAACACCATTTCGGCTTTACCGATCAAAAATGGCACTGCGATTGTGACTTCTTCAAGAGTCGTGGTGTTTGCAGCCACACAATGGCGATGGAACGTTTGTTGACGGGTATGTTGAATGCTGTACCACAAGTAGCCGTCACATAAACCAACAACCAGCTTACATTATGTCGATTTCCCCGTGTTCGATCAGAGGGCGGATATGACTTCGCCCTTTTGATTCTGAACTTTTGGCTTTGGTTAAAAGTAACAATTACGCCAGCAAACCATTGGCGGTTAGAAATTTTGCATTTTCGTAAGACTTGCGGAAGAATAATAGGACATTCGATTCTTTGTAAAAACCTTTATCGGTTGCAATGGCAGGAGGCTAGACTTTGGCACAACCCGTTATGATGGAGGTTAAAAACCTCGTCACACGATTTCATACTCAGGAGGGTATCGTTTACGCGGTCAACGGCGTATCCTATAAGCTCCACGAAGGCGAGACACTGGGCGTTGTAGGCGAATCCGGCAGCGGTAAGAGCGTCCACGTTTTGTCGATTATGGGCTTAATCCCCAGTCCCCCCGGTCGCATTGAGAGCGGCGAGGTATTTTTTCGGGGGCGTGACCTGCTGAAACTCAGCTCCGAAGAGATGCGGGCGGTGCGCGGGGCGGAAATCGCGATGGTCTTCCAAGACCCGATGACCTCGCTCAACCCTGTCCTCACCATCGGCACACAGATTACCGAGGCGCTCAAATTGCATCTCGGCATGAGTGATAAAGAAGCCAAAGAACGCGCTGCCAGTTTGTTGACAATGGTCGGTATCCCGGATGCTGCCAAACGTCTGAACAACTATCCGCATCAATTTTCGGGTGGTATGCGCCAGCGTGCCATGATCGCGATGGCTCTGTCGTGCAACCCCAAGCTGCTAATCGCTGACGAACCCACAACCGCGCTGGATGTGACCATTCAGGCGCAAATCCTTGATTTGGTACGCCGCTTGCGTGACGAAATCGGTATGGCGATGATCTGGATTACGCATGACTTAGGCATTGTCGCCGGTCTGGCTGACACGGTACAGGTTATGTACGGCGGACGTATTGTCGAGCGTGGCTCAGCAGCCGAAGTCTTCAAAGATACTCGCCACCCTTATACACTCGGTCTGCTCAAATCCCTGCCGCGCCACGATAAGCGCTCTGGCGGTGAAAGGCTGACCCAAATCGAAGGTTCGCCGCCTGATATGCGTAAAGAACCTAAAGGCTGCCCCTTCGCGCCGCGCTGCACTTTCCGCATTGATCGCTGCACCGAGGAAATGCCACCGTTGATACCCGGTCCCGATAGCACACCTGAACACTTAAAAGCCTGCTGGGTTGATGTTCGTACAGGTGAACCATTACCTGAAGGAGTCCCATCTCATGGTTAGTACATTCGCGCAGCCACAAACGACGACTACAAGTGAAAACCGTGAGGTCTTACTCAGCGTCAAGAATCTTAAGAAGCACTTCCCCATCTCATCGGGAATTATCTTCCAACGTCAGGTCGGCGCAGTCAAAGCCGTCGATGATGTCAGCTTTAATGTCTATCGTGGCGAAACGCTGGGTGTCGTAGGCGAGTCCGGTTGCGGTAAAAGCACCACAGGCCGTACCGTCCTCCAACTTTACAAGCCGACTTCCGGTTCAGTGGTGTTCGAGGGCAAAGAACTTACCACCATGCCCGCCGAAGAACTGCGGAAGATGCGCCGTCGTATGCAGATGATTTTTCAGGATCCGTTTGCCTCACTCAACCCTCGTATGTCGGTTGGACGCATTGTGTCCGAACCCCTGCGTATCCACAACATCATCCCCAACAAAAAAGAAGAACAAGAATATGTCGAAGCGTTGTTGGAGCGTGTAGGCTTAAACCCCTACTATGTCAACCGCTATCCACATGAGTTCTCAGGCGGTCAGCGTCAGCGTATCGGTATCGCCCGCGCGTTGGCTCTGAAGCCCAGCTTCATTGTCGCTGACGAACCCATCTCGGCGCTGGATGTGTCTATTCAAGCACAGGTCGTCAATCTATTGGAAGATTTGCAGGACGAACTCAACCTGACCTATCTGTTTATCGCCCATGACTTGAGCATGGTGCGCCACATCTGCGACCGGGTAGCCGTTATGTATTTGGGCAAGATTGTGGAACTCGCCACAACAGATGAGTTGTACGACAACCCGCTCCACCCCTATACACAGGCCTTGCTGTCGGCTGTACCCGTGCCTGATCCGCTGGTAGAAGCCAAGCGCCAGCGCTTCATTCTGGGTGGCGATGTTCCCAGTCCAGCCAACCCACCACGCGGTTGCAACTTCAACACGCGCTGCCCCGTCGAATTTGGGCTGTGCCACGAAGAACCCGATCCTGAATTGATAGAAGTCAAACCGGGTCACTGGGCAGCCTGCCACCGCGTCTAGGCCAATAACCCATCTTTAAAATATAAAAAGGCAGATCGTCTTGTACGATCTGCCTTTTTTGTTTACACAGAAACTAAAATTTAGCTCCTGTAGATTACCGATGTTTTAAGGAGTAGCGGGAAGGAAAGCATCGCGAGCCAATTGGGTATCAATCAACTTACCTGCGTCGCCGGTCGTGGCGTACTGG
>JACDGI010000691.1 GCA_013821665.1 Anaerolineae bacterium | reverse complement strand
CTGTTACGGTCAGACCGGTTACTTTGGGAAATAACTTTGGATGTTGGCTGAGGTGTTCATAGCGCATTATCATCTCCCTACTTTAGCACTTCCTTTCCTATTGTGAAAGTTATCTACTGACCAAGCTGCTTTGCAAGTGCGGTGGTTGTATGATAATTGAGATACCGACCAACGAACTTGCTTCTCATATAGTAGGCGCTAAGCCGAAGATCCCTGTGATTTAGGCTACGACTGTGCCACCGTCAACGGCCATCGCATGACCTGTCACAAAGGATGAGTCATCGCTGCACAGCCACAAAATAGCTTGCGCGATTTCTTCCGGCGTGCCCAAGCGCCGCATGGGGATGGCATTGATGGTCGCTTCCACCATTTTAGGATTGGTCGTGGTCATCTCGGCCACCATTGGCGTTTCGGTGAAGCCCGGACAAACCGCATTCACACGGATCTTTTTGCGGGCATATTCCAGCGCTGCTGAGCGTGTCAATCCTATGACACCATGCTTGCTGGCCGAATAAGCCGAGGCATAACGGAAACCCACTAATCCGGCTGCCGAAGACACATTGACGATTGACCCATAGGATTGATCCAACATGGGTGCGAGTTCGTATTTCATGCTGAGCCACACACCCTTGAGGTTGACTCCCAGCACCATGTCCCATGTGGCTTCTTCGCGCAGGTCGGTTGGAGTCATATCGCCACCAACACCCGCGTTATTGACGGCGCAATCCAGCCGCCCATAGGTGCTGATGGTACGCCGAACCATCGACTCGACCTGAATCGAGCGCGTCACGTCGCAGGGGATGAAAATTGCTTCGTGACCTGCTTCAGTAAGTAGATGAGCCGTTTCTTCACCACCGGTTATGTCCACATCACTGACGACAACTTTGGCTCCTTCTGCCGCCAATGCGATAGCGGTTGCCCGTCCGATGCCCGATGCGCCACCTGTGACTAACGCGATGCGATTTTCCAGTTTCATGAACTTGAACTTTCATCATCTCATTTTATGGATGGTTTACGCACCAACGACAAACGCTATGGCAAAACCATCGTAACCTTTGCTGCCCACCGTTTGGGTTGCGGCACTGATTACGCGTTTATCGGCTGCCAGCATTGCTAAGGCTTTTTGTACGCCCTGAACGTTGGGATCAGTCGTGGTGGGTTCGGCTACTGCGCCGCTGCGAACCACATTGTCGATAATAATCAGGCTGCCGGGTTTCGTCAGCCGGAAGGCCCACGTCAGGTAATCGGGCGTACTGACCTTATCGGCATCAATGAACACTAGATCAAATGGGCCAGCGCCACTTTCATCAAGCTGTGGCAGCGATTCAATGGCTTTGCCCACGCGTACCTCGACATGAGCGGCTAATCCAGCGCGGGCGATATTGGCACGAGCCACTGCCGCATGGGCCGGATCAAGCTCGAGGCTAATCAGGCGGCCATCAGCCGGAAGCGCGCGTGCTAACCAGATCGTGCTGTAGCCGCCCAGAGTGCCGATTTCCAATATGGAACGGACATTGTGCATCTTTGCCAGCAGATGCAGCAGCTTGCCCTGACTCGGTGAGACACTAATCGCAGGTAGACCAGCGTCAGTGGTCGCTTGCAATGCGGCACTTAGGACATCATCGGACGGCGCGAATAATCCATCAAAGTAATTGTCAACCGCAGTCCATTGGTCTTGTGACATTTGGATCTCCTTTAAGTGCAGGGATAGATGCCACCTGACAGCATGTCGGCGGCAATGCGACCCTTAGTATTGCCTATTCATGTGAGTAGAGCAAGGCAAATAAAAAGGAGCAAACCAGTGGCTTGCTCCCTCTATTACGAACGACAGTGTTCCCTTACGGTTTGATCTTGAAAGCATCAATGGCCGGTATGAAAAGCGCTTCATACAGGGCATCCGTATCTTCAGCATTCGATAACATCAGGATCATGTAGATTTTGCCGTTGTCATCAGTGATCGCCAGATTGACAGGGATGTTTTGTAACTCGCCTGACAGCAAACGCCATTTTAAGCCGTTGGCATCGTGAGTTGTGGCCGTATCGCTCTTAATGCCGAACTGTGCGCTCAAGACCGGAAGAACCAAATCCACATTGCCACCGGGCAATACTTGATAGGAAATGGCGGCGGTATCCAAGGGATTTGAGCCACGCGCATACGTTCCGGCTGCTGCTTCTTTCCAATCCTTCGGCTTAACACCTGTGTAGCCACTGTCACTGGTGAAGGGTTCCAAATCAATCTTAGCGGTGGTCGCCGAGGCAACGATGAACGCGGGTTCCTTCATATCAGCGATACATGATGCGTCGGGCTTGGTGGTCGGGTCTTTGAGGAATGCCTGCGCGATGCTAAAGGCACACGGGCTGGAAGGAATGACACCATGCCCCATGCCGGGGAACTCGAAGAAAAAGCTCTTGCTGAGGTTAGCGGCAGTTGCTTTGCCGTAATCTGGTGGGGTGATCGGATCATATTCACCGCTGACGACCAAGGTGGGAATGTCACTCTTAATGGGTTCATTCTCGATGGGATTGGGCTTGGCCTTGTTCCACGTTGAACACAATGCAAGTTGGCTGTCGTCGATACCGTTGCGGCGGGCGAACCCCACCAACTTCGGATTGAGTTTTGCCAGCACCGCATCAATGCTGGTCGTCGTATCGAAGGGCAGTTCCTCTGTACACTGTACAGCATAATTCATGCCAATGGATATGGCATCTAACTGGCTGAGTTCCAAAAGTGTCCATAGGCTCAGGAAGCGGGTGTCGCCATTATGTACATCATAGATGTTCTTCGGCAGCGATGGGATTATTTCGGTGGCATACAAAGCCTGAAAAATCGTACCTGCAAAGCTGTCGCCATCCATTTTGACAGGCAGCTTTTGATGGCTGGTGGGATCAAGCACATCGAAGGTCGCCGGATTGGCATTCAATTGGTCAATCGTATCGTAGAAAACCTTCTCCAAATCCGGGAAAGCCTTATTACAGGCCGCATCCGCCGCGCAGCCCTTGAACAGCACACTAAGGGATCGTTCGAAGTTCAAGGGTGCGTCATTATTGGTGACTTGAGGTGGGAAAATCGAGTCAATGATGGCGCTGCGAACGGCTTCTGGATGGTCACGCATGATGGTGAGTGCCAACTTCGTGCCGTAGGATATGCCATACAAATCCAGCTTGTCATATCCCAGAGCGATGCGAATGTCATTCACATCTGACGCGTTTTCGGCACTGTTATACGAGCCGAGATTGACACCTGTACCTGCCAAACGGTTGGCACAGGCCGTAGCAGCATCGTTGCCCTGTTGTACGGCTTCATCAATCGTCAAAATTTTATCGAGCGAATTGATGGTGTAGTCGGTGATTTCCTTGCAATCAAGCGCTGGTTCGGAACGTCCTACGCCGCGTTGGTCAAATATAATCACATCCTGATTCTTCAACAATTCGGCATAACGATCAGCAAAGGTTAGGGATAGATACTCAAGGGCGCTGCCTCCCGGCCCGCCTTCGAGATAAATGATGGGGGCGGCGGCTTTGTTGGGGTTATCACTGTGGAAAACCGCTACGGCTAGTTTGATGGTACGGCCATTTGGTTGGCTGCGGTCTTCGGGTACACTGACATAACCACAGTCAGGTTTTTGGCCTGTCGGCACGGTGAACATGCAATCGGCAGAATCGAACTTGGGGGCACTCGTGTCTTGTGCGGCAGCCGGCAGCGCCAACAGCAGACAAAAACTCACGAATAGGAAAATCGCAGTTTTACGCATGTCATTCCTTACTAATGATATTCGTTAGAGGCATGTTGATAGGATGCCCATTAATACAGTATATACATAAATGGCAAATGTTAATGCAGCCTGAAGAGCGTGTGGGATTATCATATAAGAATAGACGATTTAATAATGACCGTGTCACCCTTAAATACTCTTTACAGTACAAATCCGTAATTTGATGTAATGTTAGGTTCGTGCCTATTATAAATTGGGCTTAGAGAAGCTAATTGGACAAAGTGGTGAGGTTATGACTCCTATTCGAATAATGATTGTTGATGATCAAGATGTGGTACGACGTGGGCTGAGTTTATTTTTTGATGCCTTTGATGATCTTGAACTGGTGGCTGAGGCAGCCAACGGTTTACAGGCAATACAGCTCTGTGATGAGATTATGCCCGATGTAGTCTTAATGGACTTAATGATGCCGGAGATGGATGGTATCACCGCCACGAAGATCATTCGCCAGAAGCACCCTGAGATTCAGGTTATCGCGCTCACCAGCATTCAGGACGATGCCTCGGTGCGCCAAATGCTCGATGCGGGTGCGTTGGGCTACTTACTGAAAAATGCTTCCGTCGATGAA
>JACDGI010000690.1 GCA_013821665.1 Anaerolineae bacterium | reverse complement strand
GCACATATTGGATGTTACAACAATACCGAGACGCTTATGGTCGGTTAAGGTTTGACATACTGTAGGGGTATTCAATACGGCCAGTTGCGGTAACGGAGTTTCTCTTTGAGATTATTAGGGTGTAAATGTGCTAGTTTTGATCTCTACTACAGTGACCTCACTACTTTGATATAGTTTTTGTGCTCCTCCAAATGCCAATCGTGTCCCATCTGGACTGGCAGCAATTGCCAAAAGATCGCCCCTATACTGGAAACTCTCGATTTGCAAACCTGTTTTTGCATCCCAGACTCGTAGCGTATTCATCGAGTCGCTGCTAATGAGTTGATCATTCGTCGCCCAAGCTAACTTTGTACTCGTATTTGATTGTTGAATTTCAATCAGTTGCCGATCGTTTAGTGGGTTCCAAACTCGAATCGCCTTATCTGTTCCATAAGTTGCGAACAGAGTTCCGTCAGGACTCCAAGCCACCAGATAGACCTCTCCACCATGTTGATTCGCGAGTGATGAGATAATCCGTCCGCTGAAAGCATCCCATATGGTAATCTTTCCGTCAGTATCACCTGTAAGTAACTTTGTGCCATCTGGACTCCAGTTGACGGAGGTTATATGTTCCTTCAAAAAGGTGTTGGAATTCAGGAGTTGCCCCGTATTAGCGTCACGGATTTCCAAGCTCCTTCCAGCACTATCAACCGCCGCATATTGCGTGCCATCATAATTCCAACTGAGTGAATATTTGGCACCAAATGTATTTGGCGGTGTGGTATTGAGAAGCTGACCCGTTGCAGTATCCCATACGCGATTCGTACCATCATCGCTACCCGAAACTAATTTTGAACTGTCACGATTCCAGTCGAGCGAAATAACATCGCAAGTATGACCCATAAGCAACTTGGTTATGCTAAGAGATGAAGCGTCTACAATGCGTATGGCATAAACACTGGAATCAGCTAGACCACACTCTGATGATTCTGTACCACCTCCTACCGCAATTTTCGTGCCATCAGGACTCCATGACAAACTTGCAATCTTCCAGTTGGCATCAGAAGTAAGAGAGGATTGCTGAGCAAGCGCAACATGACTTGTCTGCAACCATATTGGAATAACCAAAAACACCAGATAGCATAGTTCGATTTTTCTAAAGTATATAAGTCTGGTTTGACAAATATGTAAGAGTTTCATTTCAATCACCTGATTTTATGTAAGTATCAGTATCATGCCCGCGTTCTTTCAGAAGGAGGAGCGCTTTTGAACGTAGCAGCATATCGCGATTAACCTGATCGACCAGACGGTCAAATTCGGCCCTTTCGTCATCTGTTAATGAAAAGCGTTTTTCTTCGCTGCCAAGAAAATGCAAACGGTCGGTATCTTTGAACGACAATCGGCGATTTACAACTCCCCAGAGTTCATCATCCGCGAATGAATCAAGTTCTTCTAAAACCGGATTAATATCCATTGGGTTAATACGGCCAGTTGCGGTAGCGGAGTTTCTCTTTGAGCGTAGCGAGCAGCGTGGGCAGATTCGTCAGATGGGCGGCGTGGATTTCCAACACCTTATGTCCCTGTTGATCCCAGATGGTGAGCAGTCGGCGCTGCGGACGGTTATCCAGATACCAGTTATCCAACTCCTCAAAGGAGCGATAGTGCCAGCCGTGCAAGCGGATGCGTAAGCCTTCCGGCAGCACATCCACACCCTCGCGCCAGATGTAGAACGCGGGCAGCGCCATCACAATCAGCGGCAGCAGCAAACGTGGATCAACCAGATGCAGACTGATGCCGCGTGCGACAATGAGGCTGACCAGTAAAATCAACGCGGGTGTGACCCACAAAACAGCCAACAAATAACGATAGGTTTTGGGTAAACGGTGACGGCTGAGGACAGGCTGTGCTTGCATGGCTCATACTCCGAAACGCTCACGTTGATGATTCTTCATGGTGGAATGGGCGACTTCCAAAAAGCCACCGACGTTATCCACCGTATGCACATTATATGCTTTTACCTTCTGGAAGTTACCGGATTTTGCGCGCTGAAAAACCACCAATTGTTTGCCCATCAGCCGCACATCGACGTTCGACCACGGAATTTCTTTTTTATCGACCTCGACTCCACCCGGCCAGATGGTCAACTTGGGATGCAGCACCACTGGACGTTCTTCACGGATAGCACGCGCGATATACACACCCGTAACCCGCGCGGCATATTGGCGGATGTATCCGGCCCACGGGGCAAGATCACCATAACGGCGGTCGATATTGACGACTTTTCCATTCTGCATCGTCAAGCGCAGCGCACGGCTGCCTTCGCGATAAGTGTGCAGTGATGCCCAACCGTATTTAACCGTGTCTTTACCGCGTGTCAGCACAATACCCTGATTATAGAGTTTAAGCGTCTCATTTTTGGTACGCAGCCAGCGCACAAAGTACAGAATCGCCCGGATCAAAAAAATCAAACCCAGCAAGCCAACCGCCAGAGTCAGCGGCAGCCACAAACCATAAGGTAGCTTGCCGAGGTTTTCGGCCTGATCAAGCAACCAGATACCCACAAGTGTGACGATTAACCCGATGATCGAGAGCCACGTCCGCCGGAAAAAGGGTCGGCGGCTGATCGACGCTTCCATCAGCAGTTTGGGGGTTTGGGGCGTTGCTTGAACAGGCATGAGATTTGTTTTATCCTACAGTTTCCGTTTTCACGGCAAAAATAAGGGTGCTGCCTTGCGCGTCATGGGCGACCAGATTGATGCTATCGGCTGTAAAGGTCAAGCTGGTAATCGCATTTAGAGTCGTTAGGCTAACGATTGCACCACCCGACGCGGCATCCCATACACGCACGGTTTTATCCACGCCACCGCTGGCGATGAGCGAATCATCCGGGCTAAAGACCACAGCAGTCACCGCGCCTGTATGACCGCTTAGGCTGCGGATTTGGCGGCTGGTAGTGGTCGCTTGGGAGGTCAAATCAAACAGGCGGATTTCGCCGTTTTCCATACCTGTCGCTAAAACTGTTCCGGCATTGTTGAAGGCCAAACTGGTGGTACTGACTGTGTTTTCGTCAAAGCCGGTGATCCGGTTTTGAGACGCAATAGTTGACACCGTCACCGAATCCTTGGCTGCCCATGCGTACAGTTTCCCATCGGCGGAAATGGCGATGGGATTATTGAGACCCACGAGAGCGCTCAACTGGGCGGCATTAGCGGTAGTGATAACCACACTTTCCGGCGCGGGTGCAGGGGGTGTGAGTGCGACATCGGTGGGTTCCAGCCAGTAAGCTCCATCTTGCCCTTCACCTGTCCAACCGATGAGGTTATTGTAGTTAATCTGCCACCAGACGATTTTGTCGAGCAGGGTACAGCGCGGCCCATCAATCACGATGAAGGGATCACCCGCCGGAATTTGACCGAGTAATTTGCTGCTGCTGCCCGGTTGCTCGCGGATAACATTGGGCAGGCCAGCCGCCACCACCCGTGCTTGAGTACCTTTGCTGAGACGTGGTGTGATAAATGCGGGATCATTTTGCGGCGGACAAGGTGGTGCGGCAGACGGTGCCAGTGCTGTCCCGCACAGCACGACGATACTCTTATCATCCGACACACGGTAATCGTAAACGGTTCCCTCATAGGTGATGATAAATTGAAAGCCGCTCGTCAGCACATCCGTGTAGGCGATGCCGGGTTGCGGGCAGCCCAGTGCCGGTGATGGATACACACTTTGTTGGTAATTCCACTCGGTGACCTGTGTGAGTGTAACGGTACGATTGACTCGGTTGCTGAGGTCTTGGAGCGCGGCACTGATGGGGTCGGGCGCGGTTTGTGCCAACGCGGGAATTGCCGCGAACACGACCACCACCAAAATAATTAAACGTTTGAACATACGCAGTCCTCTATGAATACGGATACAAGACATAGGGCGATTTTAACACTAAATGTCATAATCAGCGTAGGAAAGGCTTATCGACTGGTCTGGTATGAAGCTAGCGGCAGTAATCAAGCTGTGCATAATCACGGTTCTTATTGCGTTGTTTAATAAATTTAGCTAACAAAGATTTCCCACTGTAGGGGAGCACCTGCGTGTGCTCCCTCTTTTAAAAATTCACCGACGTAGCACTTAGGCTAGGCCTATTTGGGGGATTACATATGAATAAACAGGATGCGCTGCGGCTGTTCGACTATAACTTTTGGGCGGATCGTAAACTGTGGGACACTGTGCTGGCGCTCAGCGAAGAACAATTCAAACGTCCCAGCGACTATTCGATTGGATCAGTGCATCAGCAGGTGGTTCATTTGATGGATGCCGAGGCGGTATGGTTGGCGCGTGTAAAAGGGGCTGCGCCAGAAATCTTCCATGATGCCGAAG
>JACDGI010000689.1 GCA_013821665.1 Anaerolineae bacterium | reverse complement strand
GATTATGGACATACAAGCTCCGATGGTGAACGGACTAGCCAATAAAGAGGCGTATTTACAAAAAATACAACTCACCATTGATGCTGCACGCGCAAACAATATCCCTGTTATCTACGTCGTCATCGGTTTTCGACCAAACATGCCGGAATTCAATCCTCGCAGCAAAGGACTCCGTGCCATGCGTGATAGCGGGGCTGCCGACGCATTGGTCAACCCAATACCCGTTTTGACACTCACAGAAACAGATGTCGTTGTAACGAGGAGTCGAGCGAGCGCGTTTACCGGAAGCGATCTTGAAATCATACTCCGAGCAAAAAATATAGACCACCTTGTTCTCACTGGCATATCGACGAGCGGTGTCGTGCTTTCAACACTCCGCGAAGCAGTCGACAAAGACTATATACTGACCGTATTATCCGATTTGTGTGCAGATCGCGATGAAGAAGTACAGCGCGTCCTCACTGAGAAAGTGTTTCCAAGGCACGCCGATGTCCTATCCTCAACACAGTGGCTCAGTACGCTAGGTAGCGCATCATGAAACTCCCCTCAAGCACAGTTGCCCGCGAAGCCAGATACCCCTAACCCCAAACCTTCCCCTGTTACTATGGGGGAAGGGAGCCAAGGCAAAGAGGCGTGAGGATATATAAACGCGTGTAATATGAGTCAATTATAGCGGCGAGAGGTATGCGAGGGTAAATAGCCCTCACCCACAATTGCTGCCGACGAATATTTTCCAGTCGAGGCCGAGGATTTGATCCGCCAAACCCACGCGCACGATGCCATCCGCGCCGAAGTCTGACCTCAGTATCCAGTTAGTGTAGGGCTTGGGTTTCTTCTGCCGTAGGGGAGCTGGAATTGGTCGATTCAGGTTGTATCTGCCAATTGCGCCATGCTGGTTGTATTAATGACACTGCTCCAAACGCGACCATAAGCAAGCCGCTTGCCAACACGGCTAAAGGCGGCGTGATCCGATCCGCAAGAGAACCAAGCCAAAGCGCGGCAATGGGTTGCACACCAAAGCTCACAATGCTGAACATGCCCAGCATCCGCGCCCGCATGTTGGTTGGCGGAAGCACTTGCATCAGACCTAGCGAACCCACCCATACGACGGTTGTGGCGATACCGGCTAGAAAAATGGCAAAGAGGCTGAATGGAAACCAAGTGCTGCGCGAGAGCAGCACGAGCCAAAACCCCATCCAAAGCAGTCCGCCTGAGAGTACCAGACCCATTCGCTTAGCCCGATTCACAAACGGCATGATGAAAAAGACGCAGAATAAGGATCCAGCACCCGCCGCACCCAGCAAATAGCCCGTATTGTAGGCATTACCGACCACCAAGGCTGGCGCAATCGCGTATACCGAAATGCCGAATGCGTTTAGCACGGTCATCGAAAGCACAATATTACGCAGTTGGGAATGATTTTTTATATAGCGCAACGCTTCGCCCAGAGAAGCTGTAACGTTCTGTTGGACATGATGTGATTGGGACACAGCCCTAATACGGATGAGCAGGAGGCTGAATATCACGGCCACAAAGCTTAGCCCGTTCATGAAGAAAGTCGTGGCGAGACCAAATTTCCCAACGACAAAACCGGCGATGGCAGGTCCCAAAACGCGGCTGACGTTGATAATCATCGCATTCAGGCTGACCGCTTGCCGCAGCTCACTCATGCCGACAATGTCTGAAAGGAATGTCTGCTGCGTCGGAAAAACAATCGACTCCAACGTACCCAGCAAAAACGCCAGCACATAAACATGCCAGAGTTGAGCCTGCCCGGACTGCACCAGCCACGCAAGGATCAGCGCCAGCAGCATTTCGCCGACCTGCGTGAAAATAAGCAGTTTACGGCGATCAAAGCGATCCATGAGTGCGCCGATCCACAAACTAAAAACGAGCATGGGAACGCCGCTGGCAAGCACCACAAGCCCTAAGGCTGCCGCCGACCCGTTACTCAGTTGATAGACCAGTAAGCTTTGTGCAGTTATTTGCAGCCAAGTCCCGATCAGCGAGACCGCTTGACCACTGAGATAAATCCGAAGGTTCGTATGGCGCAAGGTACCAAAGCTGCTGCGCCAAACAGCAAAAAGCTGGCGGGATAATTGCATTTTATCTCCCACAATCCTCATCTATGACCCTGTTTACTTTAGCAATAGGATGATAGCAGTTCAAACGGTCGATTATTATCCCAACTCTATCTCAGCCACAGTTGCCCACGAAGGTTTTCCAATCGAGGCCGAGGATTTGGTCAGCCAAGCCCACCCGCAGGATGCCATCCGCGCCGAAGTCGCTCCACAAGCTGCTGCGCCGGTCGCCATAAATATGCAGTTGGTTGCAGATTGTGCCGGTGGCGGCTTGCAGACTGATCAGATCGCCGTCTGTGGTCATCAGCACCAGCGCTTTATCTTTGGAAAAGAGTTGGGCGTGTCCAGTGACATCTGTTAAAGGAACCTGCCACAACGTTTTGCCCTGATAATCGGTGGCGGTCAAATTGGGGGATGTGCCACCTGCCAAAAAGTAACGGCTGCCATCGGCGGTTGATGTCCATGTGCTGCTGGCACTGTCGCCCGTTAAATTCTCGCTGACTTTGGCCCACGTACCGGAAGGATCAATCTCCGAGAGTGTGTTTTGGGCGTAGACCAACAGATTTCCATCCTGAGCGCTGGTCATAAAAGGGGTGTCGGATAGTGGAGTGGTGTTGATCAACTGGCCTTGAGCCGACACGCTGATGAGGGTGTTATCCTCCGTCAACAGGCCGATGATGTTGGGCGTAACAGTTGCCTGTACAAAGGGTGGAATATTCGCAAGCTGCCATGTGACCGAGCGTCGATCTGCACTGATGGCTACCAGTGTGTTATCCGGTGTGTGAAAGACGAGCAAATCACCAACTGATAAAGGTGCGCTGTCCAGATTGACGTGGGTTGTCCAATGATCACCAAGCGTCGCATCCAGATTAATGATCTGCATCGTGCCGTCGGCATACACCACAATTGGGTGCAGGTCATAAGCGGTGATGCCTACCGCTGGTTGCGGCAAAATGATACGCCACAACACGCGTCCATCCGGTGATGAAAAGCGGATGCGGTCACTGGTCAGCACCAACATACTGCCATCATTCAGGACAAAAGGTGGGGCAATCGGGCGCTGGTCGCTGGGCAGTTGTAGATGCCATTTATGCGCCGGACTGAGCCACGCTTGCCAATCGAGGATGAACTTGGTGGGCTGCAAATCACCGATTTCGGTAGGTGGATCGGTCGAGTAACCTGCGCCGGGAGTATCAGGATTGTTGGAGCGGACTTCGAGGTGGACGTGGGGCGCGGGGCGAACATCACCGACCGTGCCGACGACATCACCGGCTTTCACACAGGCGAATTTCTGTGGGAACGGGTGGGCATCGGTGCTTGCCATGTGCCCGTACATGCTGTAGTAAACGCTGCCGTCTGGGAAGGTATGTTCGATAATCAGCACGCCGCCATCACGCCCCCAGCCGGTCGGCGCGGAGTAGGTCACCCGTCCGTCAGCGATGGCCGAAACGGGCTGTCCAAAACTGGTGCCGCGTCCGCCATAATAATCCTCGCCGGTATGGTAGCGTCCTTGATAGCGGAAGCTGGGTGCGCCGAAATCCTGCATGATGTGGAACTGATCCCGTGACACCGGAAAGTTGATGCTGTTGACGATGCCGCAATCGCCCTGTGCCTGAGCGGGGAATACAAATGCAATTGAACCACAGAGACACAGAGAACACAGAGCCATTTTTAGGAGAGAGGCAAATCGTTTAGTCATGGTCATCCAAATGATCAATGGACATTTTTTAGCAGCAGAGGAAATCATAACATAAAAATAGAGCGTGGCTGTGTGACACAACCACGCTCTACCTTAGGAGGGAGTTTGCCAGTGTTAAAATGCCACTGGCAGCGGGGCAAGCAATTAAGCGATTACGCGAGCCGGAAGGGTATCCGACTGTTTGGTGAGTTCTGCACGTTTCTTAATTTCGTGCATCATCTTGCGTTCCATGACGAAGGCAATCGGCTCGGTAATGACACGCCAGACCAACCAATTTTTCCAACTGTTGGGTTCATAATCGAGCCAACCTCGTACCAGCAGCCGTGTTGAGTGTGATGTAATGGGATTGAGAAAGAAGACCCAATTTGAAAGTGCATATTCTGCGGGCAGCGGGTTCGGCAGCTTTTGATCGTGCGGTTCAGGGATGACATCCGCCGCAGCCAAAACCAATGCTTCCTGCGGGTGTACGCCGAGAACCGTAAATGACGGATACCCTTTTGGCCCTAATTTTACCTGATCGCCAACCTTAATATTTTGGAACTGTGGGAGGATTCGGTCGGTATTATGA
>JACDGI010000688.1:2705-4352 GCA_013821665.1 Anaerolineae bacterium | reverse complement strand
CGCTGTGATGACAATACCCAGCGCCGAGATGATAACGATGATTGAATAGTAATTCGTCAGCACAAAATTACCAATTTGGAGAACGATGTCCGGCGACGCTTTCCACATGCCTTGAAAAATCGCAAACTCGGCTAAGAAGCCGCTAAAGAGTGGCATACCCATACTCGTCAAACCGCCGATGATGAAGGCGACAGCCACCCACGGCATCTTCTTGGCGAAACCGGACAGGCTAGGAATGTCACGGGTGTGAGCGCGCTCATAAACCATACCGACGCAACCGAAGAAGAGTGCGGTCATAGCGCCATGACTGAACATTTGCAAACCCGCGCCGGTCATACCGACGACATTCATAGTCGCCCAGCCCATCGTCACAAGTCCCATATGGCTGACGGACGAGAAACCGATAACATATTTGAAGTCGCGCTGGCGGAAGGCGATGAACGCGCCATACACGACATTAATCAGCGTGAGGAAGACAATCCACGGCAGATGAGCCTGTGCCCCCTGAGGCATCAACTGCACACCCATACGCAGGGCTGCATAAGCACCGAGCTTCATCAGGACACCCGCATGGATCATCGAGACCGCTGTTGGCGCGGCGACGTGTCCATCCGGTGACCAGTTGTGGAAGGGAAACACCCCGGCCAGCACCGCAAAACCGATGAAGATGAAGGGGAACCAGAGTTTGGCGAAGGTCAGTACATCGATACCGGCATAACCGGGGATATTGTAGGCACCCGCTTCACCGGCTGCCATCAGATTGGTCATACTAAAACTGAGGGTCGGCGAATCTTTGGCGATAACACCCGCATCTTTGGCTGCTTGGAAGGCGGCTGCACCCGCACCGGGCGACGAGAAGAAGTTGCTGGCGGTAAAGACCATCGCGATGACACCAATGAGGGCGACAACCGAGCCGAGGAGGATATAGATTGTCAGTTTCATAGCCGCGTATTCACGCAGCTTGACCCAGCCCCACGTCGCAATCAGCAGGTACATGGGGAAGATGGCGAGTTCATAAAAGAAGAATAAGACGAAGGTATCGACGGCCAAGAACACACCGTAAACGCCCGCGACCAGCAGCATGAAGAAGGCGAAGAATTCGCGGGTGCGGTCTTCGATGCGCCATGAGATCAGCACACCAGCCACCGTCACCATACCCGTGAGCAGCACCATCGGCGTATTCAAGCCATCTACACCGAGATGGTAGTTAATACCGAGTGAACTGATCCAAGGAATATTTTCTTCAAAGGCCAAGCCACGTACGAACATGGCTGTCGCTTTGAACGGACCACCGGCGGCGGCAAGTTTGCTCATATCCGCCGTCAAGGCCGCAACTTGGCTGTTATAGCCGAAGTAAACAGCGGCAGACAGCACCAGCACGATGCCAGCGGCGGTAATTGCGATACCGCGTATCAGGTCACGTCTTGAGCCATCAATCGCCAGCATAATGAGTGCCGCGACGATTGGCGTAAAGATGATGACACTTAAGATCGGAAACTGAAATCCACCCATAAGTTTATCCTTATTATGAAGTCCTGCGGCTTACCCGCCGAGCAGCTTCATCACCGAGCCGTTGATAATCGGCATAATCCAATTTGGCAGCAGCCCAGTAATCAACATCAAGACCAGCAGTGGCGAGATGGCGAC
>JACDGI010000688.1:0-2695 GCA_013821665.1 Anaerolineae bacterium | reverse complement strand
GGCGACGGCCTCCCGCAAATCGATCTCCAGATTGTAATCTTTCCAGTGCATATTGAACGGCCCGTGCAGCACGGCACGAATAGCCTTCAAGATGTAAGCGCCTGTGAAGAGCAAACCGATCATCGAAATGATAGTTAAGCCCGTATAGACCGACCACGCTCCGCGTACCACTAAGAACTCACTGACGAAGCCGTTCAAACCGGGTAATCCAAGGCTCGCCATACTGGTAAAGATGAATATCGCCCCATATATCGGTGCTTTAACCCAGAAGCCGCCATACTGCGTCATATCGCGGGTATGAGTCTTGTGATAAACCGCGCCAGCCAACAAGAACATGGCTGCTGAACTTAGACCGTGATTAAACATCTGCAAGACTGCACCATTGGTCGCAAGAATAGCGTTCTGCATATTCACAGTGCCGGGGTTCAACCAATTTTGCGCGTAAGCCAGTGCCGCAACCGCCAGACCCAGCGCGACGAAACCCATATGGTTGACCGAGCTATAAGCCACCAAACGTTTAATATCAGTTTGTCCAAAGGCAGCGAACGCCCCTAAAACGATACTGAGTACGGCGAGGAAGGCAAAGATCCCTGCCCAGTTGGTCTGTATCGCACCGAGAATATTGATGGGTGCAATCCACACATCAGGGAAGATCGGGATTACTAAACGCAGGAAGCCATAAGCACCGAGCTTAAGCATGACACCCGCCAGCAGCATTGATCCGGCGGTGGGCGCTTCACTGTGAGCATCCGGCAGCCATGTATGGAACGGCCACACTGGCACTTTGATGCAGAAGGCCACGAAGAAGCCAAGGAAAGCCAAAGCCTTCACCGTCTGGATGGGAATACCGAGGAAACCTGACGCGCCGTCACCGATAAACTTCGGCCAGACAGCGGTAATCGTTTGAATATCAAAGGAAGGACTGCCAACCACAAAGCTCGATATACCGGGGTTGGCTTGTTGAGCGGCCTGTACGACATTGGCGGGAACCTGTGACATCGACCAGCCAATCATCTGCATGGCGAGGAGCATACCCAGCGAGCCGCCGATGCTGTAGATGAAGAACTTGGTCGAGGCATACTTGCGGTTCGGGCCGCCCCATTGGTTGATAATGAAGTAAATCGGGACGATGCTCAGTTCATAGAACAAGAAGAAAATCATCAAGTCCATTGCCATGAACACGCCGAGCAAACCAACTTCAAAGAACAACAGCAGCGCCATATGTACGTTGACGCGATCATCAATTTCGAAGCTGATGAGGACTGCCAGCGGCGTGAGGATGCCGGTGAGCAAGATCATCGTCGCGCTGATGCCATCAATGCCCAGATGCCACGACGCGCCCACCAACGAGAACCACGGCACATTGACAACCATTTGGAATTGATCTGCGCCCGCATCACGGTTGTAATTGGCGAAGACAGCCACGCATAACGCACCGACGATGATTGACAGCGCCAGCGCCACCCAGCGTACAATCTGCTTATTACCGGGCATCAGCAGCAGAATGACACCGGCAGCACCCGGTGCAATCAGCAAAAACGTCAGAACATCGATCCCGAAAACTGTCATAATTTCAACCTCAAGGTTGTTTTTGTAGTGGTGATCCTCAGGCATCGCCACTGTGAAAACGCTTTACCTAATACTTCTGATTACGGAACGAGCGCCGCGACATGTGATTGAGACAGAAGTCCCGAACTCACAATGAAAATGATAGCGATCAGAATAACGGCAATGGCGACAAACAACATATACTGCTGAATGCGTCCGGTCTGGATACGGCGGAAGCGCGCACCAAACATGCCGATCAGTTCTGGAATACCATCGCCCACACCGTCGATCAACCAAACGTTCAGTGTCTTAATGAAGTCACCGATGAAGACGAAGATCTTGGCGATGGTGTGCAGAATACCGTCGATGATGCCCTTGTCCATGAACTCGCTGACGACCACGCGCGAGAACCACTGCGACGGCTTGATAAAGACGCGCGCATAAAGGTCATCGACGTAGTATTTGTTCTTCAGCACAGGATAGAGGCCACCGAGGATCGCCACCAGCGGATCCGGTTCGCCAGCCACAAGCGGCTTGCGCCAGTACATCATATAACCGACGGCTAATCCGCCGAGAGCAACCGCAAACGAGAACAACACCGGAATAATGTTGAAGCCGATTTCGGCTGGTTCTTCAATCAGCGTGCGGCCAACAAATTGAGCAAAGGGATTACCATGCGGCGAGAAGATCGCACCGAATAGGGGGAAGTCGGGATGAACACCGACGAAACCAGCAACTACCGCGAAGAACGCCAGAATAATCAATGGCAGTGTCATGGTCGCGCTGACGATACCCTGCCCCAAGTTAGCGTGCTTGGCTTGCTCGGTGCGGGCTTCGCCCCAGAAGGTCAGACCAAGTTGGCGCATGGTGTAGAAGGCGGTTAAGAAAGCCGCCAGTGCCAGCATCACGAACACCAAGGCGTGTGGGCCATAGCCTTCCGTCAAACCGTGCCACGCGTCGGCGAGAATTTCATCTTTCGACCAGAAACCAGCGGTCAAGAGCGGGAAACCGGCCAGCGATAAACCGCCGATGAGGAAGGTAATGAAAGTGACAGGCATGGTCTTACGGAGACCACCCATGTTCATCATGTCTTGCGGATCAAAGTGTTCTTCGTGAGCATGGTCGTCATGTCCATGCGCATCATGAG
>JACDGI010000687.1 GCA_013821665.1 Anaerolineae bacterium | reverse complement strand
GCTTACCAACGTTCATTAACCACAAACTATAGTAATCCAAGTGATGCTGATTATTCTTGAGTAATCGGCAGGGTGAAAAAGACACGCGCACCGCGTCGTCCACGTCTACGCGCTTCTGCCCATATCTTCCCGCGATGCAGCGTGAGGATGCTGCGAGCCAGTGCCAGCCCTAACCCACTGCCTTCCAAACGGGCAGCACGGGCATCCCGCGTGCGGTAAAAAGGTTGGAAGATGAGTTCGGTGTCTTCGGCAGCAATACCCTCGCCTAGATCTTCCACCGTCACCAGAATGCTCGGCAGAACAAGATCCGCAGGTGCGCCGAATGGTAACTGCCCTGAAGTGCTGATGACCTGCGCCAAGATGCGGATCGCGCTGTCGGCAGGTGTGTGTTGGAAAGCGTTGCTCAGCAGCAAACCCAATACACGGCTGATATGACTGGTATCCATTTGTACAGCCGGTAAATCATCCGCGATTTGTGTCTCAATCCATTTGCGTTCTTTAATCCCTTGATCCTCAAAACGCAGCACCACATGTTCGACCAGATTGGGCAGCCGTGCCGCACCGATAATCAGCTTGAGATCACCAATGTCCGCCCGTGTAATTTCGATAATATCGGAAAAAAGTGTGTTCAATAGTTGGGCGTTATCGAGAATAATTTCAACATAATCACGCACAGAAGGTGTCAAACTGCTGCTGAGTTCTTCCAGCATATACTGTGCGAAACCCTTAATCGAAGTCAGCGGTGTACGTAATTCATGCGACATACGCGACACAAAATTCGCCCGCAAACTAATCGCTGTGCGATCATCGGTCACATCATGGAAGATATAGATGCGACCCATCACTTTACTATCACGCATCACCGGTGAACTGTACCAACCAATAGTCGTATGATAACCGGTCGGATGAATCATCGTGAAATCACCGCGCTGTGTGCCGGGATCACGCACAGTTGTTGCCAGCCAATGATTGCTCAAGTTCTGGCGAACATCCTCCGGCAGTTGCATCTTACCCAATAGCTGAGGCAGCGATAGTCCCTGCGCCCGCATCTGGCTCACACCAAACAAGGTGGTAAAGGCCTTATTGATGGTCAACACAGTGGTTTTGCTGGTGTCGCCGGTCATCGAACCCGCGCTCGGCAGCACCATCAGCACACTATCCGTCACAGCATCGAGTAATGCCGACCGTCCGCGCTGCACAAAATCCTGCTCTTGCTTCAACAGATTTGCCATCGCCCGCAGCGCCAGAAATTCACTTACCGCTTGATAACTGCGGAGTTCTTGCTGCGTAAATTCACGGTTGGGTTCGGTGCCAATCACCATCACACCTAAGCGCCGCCCAACGGATTCCAGAGCGATAATCACAACCGAATGAATATCGGCATTCCGTAAAAAGCCACGAACGAGCGAATCGAAACGTGCTTCAATGGCGCGTACATCGGGAATGTGCCATATTTTGCGATCCTCGATCTCTTTCAGCAGTTCGACATATTGATCGAGGTACAAGTGTATCCCGACACCGACACCCGAACCCAGCCGGTTTGACCATGTACCCTGCATATCCAGATAAGCAAAAGGGCCATTGGGACGATCTTCGCGGCGCGGGCCATATAACAACAGCGCACAAAATCGAATTTGGGGTCGCAGCAGCCGCTCACTGACAATGTTGACCAACTCTTGCGGCGACACGCCTTCGCCTACATGTTGGGCTATGGCTTGAATCGTCAGGGAAATGGCTTCGCTCTGGCTGCGATATTCATTTTGAAGCAGCGATTGGATGGCAGCAAAACACAAATGCAATTGAGCATCAAGTGCTTTTTGGGCTGATTTGGAACGCGATAGCAGCAGCATCGCCCCAATCGGTTGTTCTTCAATTTTGAATAGTAAAAATTGAGCTGATGCCACATTGAGGCCCGGTAATTGGCTGCCCGCTACAATCGAATTTTGGCTGCCCGTTGCGCAGAACTGCTCGATTACCGCATGAATATCTTCGGCAGGCTGGTCAGGCGTGCTGGCGACCAAAACCGCTTCTCGCAGATCGTGACTGTACGAATAAACAGCCACAGTATCGGCAGCCATATGCTGTGCAAATGTTTCCAATACGTGTTGCACAAGGTCGGCTAAGCCGACCTGCTCCATCACTTCGGTTTGTGCATGACTAGTATCAGCAAACATGCTATTAATTTAGTTCGCAATTCATTTGAGCGGAATGTAAGTTTAATGGTCGGACGAAAGGTCGGTTACTTAGCGTCGCCTTTACTTTCAGGCGGACGCACCGTAAACATATAACCGATACCGCGTTCAGTGCGAATATAATGCGGATGATGCGAATCGGACTCCAGTTTGCGGCGGAGGCGGTGCATATGGACGCGCAGTGTATCCTCGTAAACATCTTCTGACGGCCACACCCGCGCGATCAACATCCTGTTTTCGACCACACGCCCCGCATTACGCATCAACACATGCAGCAGAATTGATTCAGTGGGAGTCAGGCTGTAACCTTTGTTGTTCAGGGTTAGACGATTATGAGCGAAATCCACTTCGAGATGCTCATCAATTCGGACAATTGGTTCGCTGGCATAATCCAAACTGGGCATCCGCGCCAGAACTGCTTGCACACGGGCTTCTAATTCACGCAGTTCAAATGGCTTGACGATGAAATCTTCGGCATAGCGGCGTAAACCCTGCACAATGGTATCTGTATCGCTGGTCGAAGTGACGAAGATAATCGGCACATCAGCCATCGCTTTGAGTTTGCTGCTCAGCTCAAAACCGTGCATGGTCGGCAGTGACAAATCAATAAGTGCAATATGCGGCAGCCCACGTTCCTTAATATAATCGAGTGCGTCAGGGCCGTCCATCACTGTGGTGACATCGAAACCGTGCCCGGACATATAATCATTTATTAATTTACAAATATTTTCGTCGTCTTCAACAACAAGGACTTTTGTCTTGTTCATGAGATAATAGCTCCGTAAATTTCGTCATATGTCGTAATGAATATACACGTATTGTAACACTAATGCCACTAATATTTCAATAAAGATTGCTATGTGTCCATACATCTCCGACAAAAACGAACTAGAAGTAAATAATATTGCAATTAAAAAAGGCGCGACTGCGCCTTTTATAACATCCTTCATATGACTATTGCAACTAACCACTTAATGAGTGGTCATATTCAATAGGGACAAAACATCGTTAAATAGGCTTGAGTACTCGATCACCCAGCTTCTTCGCCAGAATGACGGTTCCTTTTTGCTGGACAACAATTTCCTGCACAGCTTCGCGCCATGTCGGAATTTTGATCTGCTCGACGCTCATGATTTCGTAGCCTTTTTGCTCGAACGAGCCGAGGAGTTCAGTAGCAACGGCTGGTGGCAAGAAGAAAAACGCCACTTCACTTTGGAGATCTCTAGAGGCCGATTCGACCGATACAATCAAGCTCTCGACGACTGGTTTAGCTGGAATTTTGGCTGCCAGATAAAACTCATCGACGCGGGTAATCAAGTTTTCGACTTGCCAACCCATGACTCCCAAGACACGATCAGTCTGATCCTGTGCCAGCAAATAGCTCTTCTGACCGAAGGCCATCATAATATCCATGCGGGTGATATTGCGATTAGTCGCCGCATTGATGAAGGTCGCAATCGCTTCCGCGTTAGTAGGCATACCACGCTTCACCGAGACATTGATGCTCGCGGCGGGCGCGGAATCCGGTGGAGTCAAACGCTGTGTCTGCCCTGTCTGTCCACGCGCTTGCTGGTTAGCAACCGCTTGAGCGGCAGTCGGTGCGGCAGCGGCTGGTGTGGCAGAAGCTGGACGCGGCGGCGGTGGTGTGGGCGCGGCAGAAGATTGTACGGGTACTGCGGGTGCGGCTGCTATCGGAGCAGGTGCAGCGCCCTTCATCTTCTTCTCGATATTATTGAAAGCGGCTTGCACTTGTTTCCAAGTTTCTTCAATATTGCCATCGTTCTTGATGACAACCGTAGCTTTCCCCAGCTTATCAACTTGCGCGTTCTGGACGGTGATCCGTTGGCGAGCTTCCGCCTCCGGCATCTTACGCCGTTCAACCAAGCGCTTATATTGTGTTTCGGGGCTGGCATCCACGACCCAGATTTCATCAACGGCCTGCGCCAGATCACCCTCCAACAACTTAATGGCTTCTACGACAACGACCTTTTGTTGCGCCCGACTCACCAGCGCGTTTACGGCACTGCTGACGACCGGATGCACAATTGCTTCCAGACGCGCTAAGGCTTCTGGATTGCTAAAAACAATGTTGCCAAGCATAGCGCGGTTAATATTCTTATCCGCGTCGAGAATGAACATTCCAAACGTATCCACTATTGGCT
>JACDGI010000047.1 GCA_013821665.1 Anaerolineae bacterium | reverse complement strand
GTACAGGCCGTCGCTGCGAAAGCGAATTGGAAGAAGAACATCGTTAGTACGCCGATGTTTCCGTAATATATGGTGTCGGCTGTGCTAATACCGGGAGCAAACAGAGTTGTTCCGATCAAGCCGCTACCATTATCTACACCGAAGGCCAGACCAAACCCTACAACCCACCAACAAATCGCACCAATACCGCCTTCAAGAAAGTTTTCGAGAAGGGCATTGACGGCAGAAGTTTGACGGATCATGCCGGTTTCCAGAATAGCAAACCCTAATTGCATGAAAAACACCAAGAAACCAGTGAGCAGCACCCAAGTGGTGTCGATACCAATCTTGAGACTTGTTATGTCATCTACCGTCACAGCAGCTGCATCCTGAGCAAAGGTCTGATGCACACCAAACATAACCAAAACTAGTGTTGCAATCCCCATTATGATAATGTGTCGCCACATCCGATTACTTTTCTTCATCCCATATCCCCTCTGAAGTAAAAGCGAATTACGATATGGGCAGTTTACTGAATTTACAAAACTTATCCCTACGACATTGTTAACAACGTTTCACAAACACACTTGGTGATAGGTTACAAGATGAACTTACTTAAAATATTTTGCCAATTTTAAGTATCTAAATTAGGGGGAAACAGACAAATTTATGTCAAAGATCAGAGATTACGTGAAGTGTTATTTAAATTATATATATTTGAGCGCTAGTTGCAGGGTAAAGTGCCTAAATAACTTTCTATCACAGCCATTTATCGCCAAGTTGCAGCGCTATTGATTTGTCTGGTATATAGACATAGCCATGCTATCTTGGTCACCTTCAAATGCAGAAGCCGCATTGTATCCTCTTTCGGACGCAGTTTAGTAATGTCATCTTATTGTCTACAACAGCTAAATACGTTGAAGATCTGATTAGATACTCTTACCATTATCATAATAACGCAACTTTAATTCAGTTAGCTCGGTACTGACCGAACACGACGAACACGATATACTTTGAGTATAGAAAATACAGATAAAAAACAACAATTTGTTGAAGAGTGCGGCTTGTATTTCGAGCAAGTAGGACTGACACGTATTGCCGGACGGATTATAGGCTGGTTACTCATCTGTGAGCCGCCCTATCAGCAGCAATCGGAACTGGTCGGGGCGTTAGGTGCCAGCAAAAGTTCCATCAGCGTAGCTCTTAAAGACCTGACGACTTTATATCTCGTCGAACGTTTTTCTTTACCGGGGGATCGGCGCACGTATTATCGAACATCCAAAGACATGTGGAGTTGGTCATTTCGGGCACGAATGAATCAGGTCACTGAACTAAAAGAATTAGGGGTACATGGCTTACAAGCGCTAGAGGATGCCTCGCCTGAACGTCGGCAGCGCCTCGAATTCATGCTGGCTATGAATGCCTTTATGGAAGTCGAGTTCCCCAAACTCCTTGACGCTTGGGATGCGATCAAGAAAGCCAAAGGCTACGATAATTTATGAATTTGTAACACTCGCTTTGTAGGGAAAGATAATTTTGCTACTCACACCCCAGCGGATTAGCAGGGTGAGGGAGGAACAACGTATGATAAAAATATTGATTATCACGATAGGTTCCCACGGAGATATTCAACCGTTTGTGGCACTTGGCAAAGGATTACAAGCGGTTGGCTATGAAGTTGCTTTACAAAAAGCCGAAGCCTATAAGGCGTTTGTACATGACAATGGGCTATCCTACCTCTACATGAATAATGAATTCATGAAACTCACCGAATCAAAGGCGGGACAAGCCGCAGTCGATGGTGTGAGCCTGATGAAAAAGGTGATGCCGATGCTGCGCCAGATGTTTCAGGACGAGTGGCAGGGGGCACACTTGCTGAACTAGAATACGAAGAGTATCTGCGACAGGGCTGCAAATTTGCGGGCCGGTGTCCCGATGTCATGGATATCTGTAAGGGTGTGGAGCCAGCGGACATAAATGTTGACGATGTTCTCGTAAAATGCCATAAATATTCCGAAGACAATTCTTTGGATTAAGCACAAGACACTTGCACTACGATCGCAAATAAATAGATTCAAACAATTAGCTTTGTGACTCGAATCCTACTTTTCAGATATTCTCACAAAGGTACTTTAATAGCGCTTTTTCTTGCGACACAAATTTGTAATTACAATAATAGCTAATGGTTGATAAACGCCACACATTTTCCGGTGATGTATCTTTTTCCGTCATCGTAGGTAGAGACGATCAGCTTTTTCTGGCTTAGTCTAGAATGCCCAATTCTCTGCAAGCGCCTGAATGATATAGCCTGCCGGATTTTTGCGGTGTGATCGGAAGGCACCATTTTTCTCTTTTGCAATATTTTCCACATCTCATATGGTGGCGAAGAAGATAAGGGTGACAGCATAAGAACGCCGTTGGCCTTGCACCCTTTATCAGGTGGTGCTTGACCTGATAAAAGGTATGTCAAGTACGGGTATTTACCTACGGCTGAAGCCGCCCAATCTGGTTGCCGCCGATTTCGGTGAACCAAAGAGCGCCATCCGACCCGGTCACTATACTGAAAGGGTTACTTCTACGGGTTGGAATCACGTATTCGGTGACTTCGCCTTCCATACTGATCCGCCCGATCCTGTTACCGTCGTACTCGGTGAACCAGATCGCGTCATCCGGTCCCGCTGTTATCCCGACTGGACCTGTACCTGAACAGATTGCAAACTCGGTGATCTCGCCGTCTGTTGTGATGCGCCCAATCTGATTCCGTCCAACCTCGGTAAACCACACCGCTCCATCCAATCCGAGGGCCATACCCAGCGGGCCACTTCCGAGTGTTGGTGTAGGGTACTCGGTGATCTCTCCATCCACAGTAATGCGTCCGATCTTGTGAGTGAGGCGCTCGGTGAACCACAAGGCGTTATCAGCTCCCACGACAAGTCCACGCGGTAAGCTGGTGGTGTATGTTGTGTAATTAACCTGAATTATGGATAAGGTTTTGATGCGGTAAATGCAGCAGAATTTGTATTATTTGCATAATTCCCGCCGACATGTCAGGCGGCAGTGAGGGAGCAATCCGCCGAAATGACATTTTGTATCGGCGGGATGCCCGGCTGTTGCCGCCAGTGCAGCGGATGGCTCGGCTAAATCCGCCGCTGCACTTTTGGGGTTGCTGTTGCAGCGGATAAACGGGAGTGATCCGCCGAAAGCGCAAAAGCGAAGGCAAAAAAACTTAACGCAATCCATAGGAGGCTTCGCACAGGCGCAAAGAAATACCAACATCTATTTTAGAACAAAAAGGCTACACAGGTCAAGTGTGTTTGGTTCGAGTTTTCAAACCTACATCAAGGCCGTTATCGAGCTTATCCATAACTGACGTTAGTTAACGGAACTCTGCCTCTCAAAAATGTAAAATTCCCGCCTCAAGCAAGTAAAATTCCCGCATTTACTGTTCTAGGTAATGACATTTCATAAATAAGGTGAAGAACTCAAACAGACCTTTAAAGAATGAGAAGTGCAGCCCCAATATTTACACATTATTGATGAGTTTATCCATATTAATGACGGAATCTTAATCGCAGTAAGGGGTACGATCAAAGTTGACAAAAACTAAGGGATACCAATTTTGCGTATTTTCAGTTTATGACCATGATGTCAACACAAATTCTAGTTGTAGACGACGATCCTCAACTACAAAAACTCATGCGTGTGGGTCTCGGTAGTTATGGTTATGAGATCATACTTGCCAACAACGGCGAATCTGCTATTACACTGGCAGCACGTAAACAACCAAACCTTTTCATTCTGGATATAAATTTGGGTCATCGACCAGATGGTGTCGATGTTTGCAAAACGATCCGCGAGTGGACTACCGCACCGGTTATTATGCTGTCGGCGAATGGCGATAAGCAATCCGTCTTATCAGCACTGGCTGTAGGTGCGGACGACTATGTCACCAAACCATTCGATATGGAAATCCTTGTCGCACGAATCAAGGCTGTGATGCGCCGTAGCTCTTTGGAGGCAAGCAGCATATCAAGTGGTGAAATCCGGGTACACGATCTGGTCATTGATCTAGTGAACCGGCGCGTGACCCTTAAGGGCGAGATCATCCACTTCACACCAATTGAATACAAGGTGCTCACGCTTCTGGCTACAAATCCGGGCAAAGTCCTCACATTCAACAAGCTACTTATGGAAATTAAAGGTGCATCCTCTGAGCGCCCCAAACAGCAGCATTTTGTACGGGTTTATATCAATACCATCCGCAAAAAGCTGAAGGATGATTCGGCCAACCGGATTAGTCCACTTTATATTTTCAATGAACCGGGGATTGGCTATCGGTTTACCGATATTGAAGCATCAGAATGATGATACTCAGGTTTACACGATTATCCAATCGGTCTAAAAGGATAGAAACCCTCTACAGACTGTTAATTATAGGATTACTAGCGATAGTCGGTTCGCTCCTGATTATTCTAATGACATCGTCTGTATATAACACCGCATATCTCTTGTTCGGAATCGGTGGATTTATACTCGCAATTGCTTTGATTAGCATCGGAGTTTATCACCGCTTTCGTGGACTATAATCGTGAAGGCGCATATGGATCATCAAAGACCCGACCCCGATGAATTGCTGGCGCGGGTTCAGGAGGAAGAAGCCAAAAGTCAGCGTGGCAAACTAAAAATATTTTTTGGTGCAGCCGCTGGTGTTGGTAAGACCTATAGCATGTTAGAAGCCGCTCAACAGCGCCGTGCCGAGGGGATAGATGTGGTCGCGGGTTATGTCGAGCCACACCGCCGTCCTGAAACTGAGGCGATGTTGGCAGGGCTGGAGCAATTACCGACCCGTATTGTCGAGTACAAAGGGGCGCAACTTAAAGAATTTGATCTTGATGGGGCGCTGAAACGTCATCCATCGCTGATTCTAGTAGATGAATTGGCTCATACGAATGCGCCCGGCTCACGACACGATAAACGTTGGCAAGATGTCGAAGAATTACTCGAAGCAGGTATCAATGTTTATACGACCGTCAATGTTCAACACCTCGAAAGCCTAAATGATGTTGTTGCCCAGATCACCAATACCATCGTTCGTGAAACCATCCCCGATTCGATTTTAGAACAAGCGGATGAGGTTGAGGTCATTGACATTTCCCCTGATGACCTGTTAAAGCGGCTGTCAGAAGGCAAGATTTATATGCCGCAGCAGGCTGATCAGGCGATGCGGAATTTCTTCCGCAAGGGCAATCTGATGGCGCTACGGGAGCTTTCGCTGCGGCGAACGGCAGACCGTGTTGATACTCAAATGCAAGTATACCGGCAGGATAAATCTGTTGAACAAATTTGGCCTGCCGGAGAACACATTCTGGTGTGCATCAGTCCCAGCCCACTGTCGAGCCGGTTTGTACGAGCAGCGAAGCGTATGGCGACCGGACTGCGGGCAGAATGGGTAACGGTCTATGTAGAGACACCAAACACCACCAACTTATCAGATACAGACCGTACCCGTGTGATCCAAAGCTTACGTCTTGCTGAGCAGCTCGGTGCCGAGACGGCTACCTTAAGTGGTCATAACGTCGTTGAAGAACTGCTGAATTATTCACGAAAGCAAAATGTCACAAAAATTATTGTAGGCAAACCAGTCCATTCGCGTTGGCGCGATTTACTATTTGGCTCGGTGCTGGATGAACTGGTACGGAAGAGCGGCTCGATTGATGTGTATGTCATCAGCGGCGAACTGGATGCCCCACAGGCCTCAACCAATCAAGTTTTGCGTAATCCCGTCAATTGGAAAGACTACGCACAGGCTGTGTTGGTGGTGGCAATCTGCACGCTGATTTCGGGGGTGATGTTCCCGTATCTTTCAGCGCCGAACCTGATTATGGTCTATCTGGTTGGTACGGTGTTGGTGGCGGTACGCTATGGACGTAGTGCATCTGTTTTGACATCGATTTTGAGTGTATTGGCCTTCGATTTCTTTTTCGTATCGCCCTATTTCACATTTGCGGTCAGCGATACCGAGTATCTGATTACATTTTCGGTCATGCTGCTAGTGGGAATGGTGATTAGCGGTTTGATGGTACGCACTAAGGGACAGGCACAAGCAGCACGCGAACGGGAGCAAAGGACATCAAGTTTGTACGAAATGAGTCGTGAATTTGCCAACAGTAGTACGACGGAAAAGATCGTGGAGGTGGCAATCAAGCATATTGAGGAGATATTTGAGAGTCAAGTTATTTTGATGCTTCCAGATGAAACGACACAATTGAAAACGTATGGTTCGCCGGCTGCGATGGCTAAATTAACCCCACAGGAAGAGGGTGTGGCGCGCTGGGTATATGATCATGGGCAAGCTGCTGGTCTAGGGACGCAAACGCTGCCGGGTTCCGAAGGAATACATTTGCCATTGATGACATCTGATGGCACGATTGGTGGGATAGGTGTGTACCCTAAACAATCACGACGGATTTTTTCGCCCGATCAACTGCATTTGTTAGAAACCTTTGCCAACCAAACGGCACTAGCGCTTGAGCGATCCCAACTTTCGGAAAAGAGTGAACAGGCACAAGTTCAAATTGAAACTGAACGGCTGCGAAATTCTCTGCTCAGCTCTGTTTCACACGATCTGAGAACGCCACTCGCCGCTATTACAGGTGCGGTCAGCGGTTTGCTGCAACCGAGCCGCAATTTGGATGGTCAGGGACATGAATTAGCCCAAATTGCATTTGAAGAAGCGGAACGCATGAACCGGTTGGTAAGCAATTTGCTAGAAATGACACGGTTGGAGTCCGGTGCGGTACGGGTCGATAAAGAATGGCAGCCGTTGGAAGAAGTGGTCGGAACGACACTAACTCGCTTAGAAAAACTATTATTAGGTAATACTATCCGCACCAACTTGCCAGATGATCTCCCATTGGTGCCGATTGACGGTATTTTGATCGAACAAGTCCTCGTCAATTTGTTGGAGAATGCGATTAAATATACGCCTGTCGGCACGACCATTGAGTTGAACGCGCAGCGTGGACAAGATGAAGTCATCGTTGAAGTGGCTGATCACGGACCGGGGCTACTCGCTGGCGATGAGAAGCGGATTTTTGACAAATTTTACCGTGTTCGTTCAACAACTGTTGGTGGGGTAGGATTGGGCCTGACGATCTGCCGCGCCATTGTGGAAGCGCATGGTGGACGTATCTGGGCGCTTAACCGGCCTGCCGGAGGAGCATTATTTCAATTTACCATTCCATTAGAGGGTGAGCCACCACAAATGAATATGGAAGATGAACACAGTGAAGCATGAAAAGCTGAAAATAATCTGATATACACAAAATAATTAATTGCGGTGTATCGGTCATAGTCTTAAGACAGAGTAGAAGAACGAGGTCTACAATAAAGTTAACTATTGGAAGTTACATTTTTCTCAATGAATTCTTCATCCTATTTGATTTTGTACCTATCCGATGGAATATGAGGTAGACCAAGTGTTTATGGATCCCATTTTTGTTCGTATCAACAATCGCAATACGTGGATAATGATCGCTGGCAGTGTTCTGATTTCTGCTACGCTCTTGTTTGGGATTGGCGAAATCATGAATGTCGAAACGAGTGATGGATGGTGGCTGGGCTGGCTCGTTATTGAAGTTGTAGTCGCCTCAGTCCTGTATGTCATCTTTCAGAAGCTAGTTGTGGTGCGACAAAGTGTGGAACCTCACCACTATGAACATCAACAGCTCGAACTGCTGCGACAGCTTAATGAGACCAAAGACTTCCGCATTCGCCAGATTATTTTGGACAAAATGATGGGTGAAGATTTGTTACGTGGGGCAGACTTGAGTAACGTGGTTTTGACGGATATTCATCTTGAAAATGCCAACTTGGCACAGGCACATTTGCAGCATGCAATCTTACCCAAAGCTGATTTGGAAGGGGCGAACTTACAAGAGGCTTCGCTAAATGAAGCAGATTTGAATCACGCGGATTTGGTTCACGCCAATTTATGCAAAGCAGAACTCCGCAGTATTCATCTAGAAGGGGCGATATTGGCTACTGCCAACCTCAGTGGAGCAAATTTGCAATATGCCATGCTGGGGGGAGCCTCGTTGTACGATGCCAATCTTAGTGGTGTGCAGTTGGATTATGCTGATTTACGTGGGTGCTGCATGTTATATGCTCATTTGCAGGGCGCGAGTTTGAACAATGCCTTGTTTGATGAGCATACCGTTCTGCCAGATGGCGAAAAGTGGACGACACAGTTGGATCTAAGCCGCTTTACCAATGCGTCTCATCCCCAATATAAATCTTATCAAGATGCGGACGACTCACCTGTCGTTAACGAAAAAACTGCTTAGTAGGGAGCATAGGTCTCTTGCCACAGGCACAAATCGCGTCGATTTTGTTGGGCCTTGCCACGGCTGGGTGTTGGGGCGCGGGCGATTTTTGTGGTGGACTTGCCAGTAAGCGCAGCAGCGTTTACAGCGTGGTTATCGGTTCGCAGTTGGTTGGGCTGTTCTTGTTAATCATTCTGGCCTTGGCAGTTGGAGAACATGTGCCTTCCTTGACACATATGCTGTGGGGTGTGGCGGCAGGTGTGTTTGGAACGCTGGGGTTGATGGCGCTCTATCGCGCTTTGGCAATCGGGAAAATGAGTTTGGTAGCCCCTGTAGCGGCAGTTGTAACAGCGGCTGTTCCCGTCATTGTCAGTCTATTTACTGATGGCTTACCACAACCGATTCAACTGTTTGGTTTCGGGTTAGCCATCGCCGGGATATGGATGGCTGCCAGTGACCAAAGCACAACCCATTTCAATTTACGCGATCTACAACTGCCGGTTTTAGCGGGGATTGGCTTTGGTTTACTCTTGGTAAGTATTAACCAAGCCAGCGAAAAAACCGTCTTTTTGCCGCTTGTGGTAGCCCGTTTTGCTACCCTCTGTATTATGCTGATATTGGCAAGTCAACAGCAGCAACTGCACCAGCTTCGAAGTATGCGTTGGCCCATCATTGCGCTGGCTGGAATTTTTGATACTGGAGCCAATGTGTTGTTTGGATTTGCTGGACAAGTGGGTCGGCTTGATATTGTGGCTGTTTTAGCATCGCTCTATCAAGTATCGACAGTGCTATTGGCATGGGTGATATTAAAAGAGCGCATCAGTCGTCGCCAAGGAATTGGTATGCTTGTGATTCTGGCGGCTATTGTCCTGATTACCGCTTAATCAGAAACCTCGATTTAATAAGAAAAACGCACAACCTTTTTCATTGACATAATCTTGATAAAAAATCATCATATATTTGATTGACTTAGTAAGAATCGTATCAAGATAGTGTCAAAATTGACTAAGTCTACTTGTGCAAAGTGTTCAAATTAGATCCGCCGATTCATCTAATTCCGACCCCGATAAGCTTGATTTTTGAGGTTCAGGAATACAAAACCGCATTTTTGACCAAATGTTTATACCAACACGCATTAAAACACAGAAATAACACTAATTTTATTGATTAAACTGCATAAATAAACTTATATAAATCCGACTTTAACGCCACATAATGTCCACATTTACTTCAAAAACCGCTTAATTTGTAAGAAGTAACTAAATAAACGCAAGTAAATTTATCGGAATCATTTCATGTGTGTTCTTTTTCTGACAGTTAATGTTATTTTCACAAATGACAATATATCGACCTGTCGCTAATCGTTGGGAGTTGTTTATGAGTGCAGAAACCAGTTCAGGGGGAATGAAAAAGACGCTGGGTTTAACCGGTGTCACCGTGAATGCTATGGCGTTAATCGCGCCCGGTGCATTCTTGTGGATTACGTATCAATTGCAGGCCGCAAACGTAGATGTGAACGGTGTCAGCACGGCGGGTGATATGTGGACAGGGATTGTGGTCGCGCTCATTGTCGCCTTTTTAACAGCATTTGCATTTGCAGAATTAGCGCATCGTTACCCGAATGCTGGAACGGGCAGTGCCTACTATTTCGCCGAAAAAGCCTTTCTTGACCGTGAAGAACCTTCCCACCGCCGTTGGGCACGGTTGTTCAAATTCATTACCGGTTGGGCTGCACACCTTTTTTACTGGGTGTATCCCGGTGTCATGGTGGCTTTCATGGCGACTTTGGTCACCTATATCCTTGGGCAGTTTGGGGTAACGGTGGAGGTTCCGGGACAAATTGCAGTAGCCATTGTATTCTCGGCAATTGTCGGTGCGATTGCGTGGCGTGGCATCAGCGGTTCAACTAATGTCGCTATCGCTATCAATATTATTCAGTTGGTCACGTTGGTTATATTTAGTGTGCTGGCGATTGCTTTCCGCAACGGTAACCCGCTGAATGTACCAACCGATGGCTGGTATCATCCAGTTGCCTCGTCCATCATTTTGCCACACAACTTCGCCGGAATGATTTTCCAATCGACCATTGCGATCCTGATTCTAGTAGGATTTGAATCATCGACTGCCCTCGGTGCAGAAGCTAAAGATGCCAAGCGCGATATTCCGCGTGCAGTGATTATTTCGCTGGTCATACAGGGCATTTTCGCATACTTGTTCCAATACTTTGCAGCCAATTATGCACTGGGTAGCTGGCTGGGTAACGACGTGGCCGGTAAGGGCATCACGGCTGCGGCTGCTTCTGGCGCACCTATTGGTGACATGGCGATCCAAATTGGCAACACAATGCTGGGTGGCAATGGTTTCGCATTCATGATTGTTCTGGCGATCAGTGTGGCGATTGCGATCCTCGGCACGACATTGGCAGCCATGAACACGGCTGTCCGTATCAGCTTCGCGATGGCGCAGGACAATGAAATGCCGGAAATTATGGGGTTAATGCACGGCAAATATGCCACGCCACACATGGGGATCATCGCGATGGTTGTGGTGTCAGCGATTATTGGTGCAGTGGGGGTCATCGGCGGTGCCGTCACGCTAACGGGTATTACATTAGCTTCTAACTTGGGCACTTTCATCCTATATGGATTAATCTGCTCAGTGACCGTGGTGGCTTTTGCTGGTCGAAAAGAATTCAACTTATTCCGGCATGGCATCATTCCCGGACTGGGTTTAATCACCAATATCATCATGGTTGGTGCGATCTTCATCATTGGTATCGCCTCCGGTGGGACGACCGCCCAAGCGACTTATCTCGGATTGGGTATCTCACTGGTCTGGTTGGTTATCAGTGTGATCTATTTTGTCGTCAACAGCCGCCAAACGGGTAAACCAATTATTCCGTCGATTGAGTCGATGCGTACAACCAGCGCTGGCGACTAAAGAGATCATATGATGAGGGCTCGGCGCTCATTCGCTCTCATGATTGTGCAACCTGCCTATTTAGGTTCGGATATTACAGAATCTTAAAAGCCGTTATACTGGCATCATTGATTAGAGAGGTGAAAATGTATTACCTCTCTATCTGCTTTTCCGGTCGCGGAGAAAAGTATGAGTTCTTTAGAGATAGCAGCCTACGGTCAAAGTCATATTGGTACTGTTCGCGCGGATAATCAGGATGCGATCCGCAGTTACGAACCCAGCAACGACATGGCGATCCAAACGCATGGCTATGTGTATGCAATTGCCGACGGCATGGGTGGATATGAACACGGCGGTGTTGCCAGCTCAACTGCACTAGAGACATTTTTCACCACCTTTTATGCAGGTCACCCTTCCAAGTCCTCGCGCAATATGCGCCAAAGTGTCCAAGCGGCTAATTTGGCGGTTTATCAAACGGCACAGCGCTTGGGCGCACGGATGGGGACAACTCTGAGCGCTATCAATTTGATAGACCGGCAGCTTCATGTCGCTCATATTGGCGATAGTCGTATATACATGGTGCGCGGACGCAAATCAACCTGTTTGACCAATGACCATACAGCAGTCGGCGAATTGGTACGCTTGCGTGTTCTATCGCCGGACAAAGTGCGGACATACGAACGGCGTTCCATACTCGAAAAATGCCTTGGTATGCAGCTTTTCGTTCAACCGGACATCAACCAATACAGCGTGGCTGAAGACGATTATTTTATTTTGTGCAGCGACGGGGTATGGGCGCATGTCGAAGATCAGGAATTTGCCGAGATTACATTGGACATCCGTAATCCACAGCAAATCAGTGATACCTTGATTGATCTAGCACTATCCCGTGACAGTGATGATAATGTGTCGGCAGTCGTGGTGCATGTCAAACAGGTTGCTGAGGCTGCCATGGCAGTACCCCTCAGTTGGGGGCTAACCAACCTGATACGCACTAAGCTCATGGGCAAAGCTTGACTGAAAAAATAAGTTGATATTTGCTTTCTTACCTTTCCCAGATTTTTAACGGTCTCTTGATGACTTTTGGTTTTGGAAACCCCTTACCCCGGTGCTATAATCCTTTATTATGATGTTGCAAATTGGTGACCAATTTGATCGGTTTCAGATTCGCACCCACATGGCGCAGGGCGGCATGGCGGATATTTATCGTGCCTATGATTTGACCAGCGGAAAAGAAGTCGTCTTAAAAATCCCTAATCGCATGATGATTGGCGACCCAGCGCAGTACGAGCGATTCCAAAGAGAGCTCGCTGTTATGAATGAACTACACCATCCTTCTATTCAGACCGGATTGGGGTCGGGGCAATTTAACAGGACACCCTACTTGGTAACCGAATTTGTGGATGGTCAGTCGATGCGCGATGTTGTCAGCCAGCAAGCACCGATGCCACCCGAACAAGCAGTCGCGCTCATCCACAAAATTGCTGACGGAATGGCTTACTGCCACGATCATGATGTGATCCATCGCGATCTGAAGCCTGAAAATATTCTGATCACTAACGCAAATCAGCCTGTGATTATTGACTTCGGGCTGGCACTGACTAAAGAAGCCCGTCGTGTAACCTATGCCAATCTGACTCCGAGCGCGGGCACACCCGACTACATGTCGCCTGAACAAATCGAAGGGCAACGCGGCGATAAGCGCACCGACATTTATGCGGTTGGTACGATGCTCTATGAATTACTGGCAGGGCATGTACCGTTTGCCGGTGATAATTACCAAGTGGTCATGCAGCAGCATTTGCAGGCGGCTATCCCCCGTCTTGACGAAGATAAACCGGGCATTCCCCCACAAATTGCAGCAGTGGTCACGCGCTGTTTGCAGCGTAATCCCGATGACCGTTACCCCGATATGCGTGCTTTGATTTCTGATTTAGATCATTTGGATGCCGTAGATACAAGTATTCTTCAAAAGGGAACGGGCGCAGCGACGGCTGTCCCTTTCTGGCGTTCGCCAACCTTCCGTACCGTTGCAGTGAGCATTCTCGTACTGCTGGCTATTGTGGTCTTGGCAGTAGCCGCACAAGGACTGCGTAAATGACTGAGGTTTCGTCTGACGATATTCTGAAACAAGTTGAACAGCAGCAAATCCACTTTGTAGACTTACAATTTACGGACATCATGGGAGCGGTCAAGAGTGTGACCATTCCAGCCCATGAACTTCCAGCTACGCTCGATCATGGCATCTGGTTCGATGGCTCGTCAATTGAAGGTTTCGCCCGCATCGCCGAAAGCGACATGTATCTTAAGCCTGACCCGACCACTTTTGCGGTTATTCCTTGGTTGAGCGGCGAGGACAAAACGGCGCGTTTCATCTGTGATGTCTATACCCCGAATGATCAGCCGTTTATCGGTGATCCGCGAGCAGTACTCAAGCGGGTGATGAACCAAGCCGAACAGATGGGTTTTGTCTACAACACTGGTCCTGAACTGGAATTCTTTTTACTCAACCCGAATGAAGACGGCAGCATTCTTCCGCCACGTCCACAGGACAACGACAGCTATTTTGATGTGCCGACGGATTTGATCGGTGGCTTACGGCACGAAATGACACGTACACTGGAAGCCTTCGGTATTATCGTCGAGGCCATGCACGCCGAAGTGTCACATGGGCAGCATGAAATTGATTTTCGCTACTCAGATGCGCTGACCACTGCTAATAATGCGGTCACTTTTCGGGTGGCGCAGAAGGTCATTGCGCGAAAGAATGGCCTACGGGCTACCTTCCTGCCTAAGCCGATTCGCGGAATGAGTGGCAACGGGATGCACGTCCACCAAAGTTTGGTTTATAAGACGACGGGTGCCAATGCATTTGCCGACCCCGGTGATCAATATGGTTTATCGGAAACAGCACAACATTTTATTGCGGGACAATTGGCTCATGCAAAAGGCATGTGCGCGATCCTTGCTCCACTGGTGAATTCTTATAAGCGCTTGGTGGCGGGATATGAAGCGCCGGTCTACATTAGCTGGGGACGGATTAATCGCTCGGCTCTACTGCGTGTGCCGCGTGCGCATGGTGTTGAATCGACACGGGTGGAACTACGCTGCCCTGATCCAAGCTGCAATCCCTATTTGGCCTTCGCGGTCATGCTCGCGGCGGGATTAGACGGTATCCGTCACCAAATGCCTTTGCCTGCGGCTAGTGAAGAAAACCTGTACTTGCTTGATAACGCTCGTAGTACAAATCTCTCGCTGCTGCCCGGTTCATTAGAAGACGCGCTTGAAGATCTCGAACAAGATCAAGTCGTGCGGGAAGCGCTAGGACCTCATGTCTACGAGCGCTTCATTCATGCCAAACGGGCGGAGTGGGCAGATTACCGACTTGAAGTAACCAGTTGGGAACTTAATAAGTATTTGAATACTTATTAAGATAGGTCCCGGTGGATCAAACGCCTTATGAATTAAACAAGGTGTACCATGAGCGAATACCAGTATTATGAGTTTCAAGCATTGGATCACCGTCTGACACACGAAGCACAGGCAGAGATACAAAGCCTATCATCACGGGTTCAGTTAACCGCCACCAGTGCCAGTTTCGTCTACAACTATAGTGATTTTCCGGGCAACTCTTACATTTTGTTGGCAGAATATTTTGACGCGATGCTCTACATCACGAATTGGGGTACACGCCAGTTGATGTTTCGTTTCCCTGCAAACGCAATTCCCGATGATGTGATAAGCGCTTATCAATATGCCGATAATATGGATTGGTCTACTGTAGATGAATACATCATCCTGAACATCGAATTCAATCCAGAGGAGGGTGGTGACGGTGAATGGGTCGAAGGTCAAGGAACACTCCCCGGCATTGTCCAGATTCGTGATGACATACTGCGGGGTGACTATCGTTCGCTGTATTTGGCATGGCTGAAGTTTGCCCACTACGAATTAGATGTGCTGGAAGAGGATGAGGATTTAACTGAGCCCCCCGTTCCGCCCAATCTTCAGTCGTTATCGTCTGCATTACGAAACTTCATCGACTTCTTCGGGATTGATCCTGATTGGGTGGCGGCTGCCTCCCAGACCAGTTCGAAAACCGGGAAGGTTGATGCAAAACTCAGCAGCAGCATTGATCGGCTGTCCGAACTGGAAAAACACGACTTCCTAGAACGCCTGTTAAACAGTGAACCGCATCTGGACATCACCCTGTTAAATCGCTTGCGCGAGATTTCCGGTACCGACAAAATGGAACGGTCTATGAGCGAACGCCGCACCATTCGCCAAATTCTCGCTGCATCGGAGATGATCGAGCAGCAACGGCTGGAAATAGAAAAACAACAGGCAGAAGCTGTACGTTTAAAGAAGCTGGAAAACATTGCCCAACAACAAGAAGGACTGTGGGTGCGCATCCCTAGCTTGATTGAGCAGAAAAAAGCAAGTACTTATGATGAAGTCTTGAGCATCTTAAAAGATTTACGTGATCTGGCAATCCATCAGCAGCGCGTGACTGAATTTCAGGATAAGTTGGCAGCCATTCAGAGTCAGTATCCTAGCTCACAGGCACTGAATCGACGTTTGAAAGAAGCGCGGCTCGTGTAACCCCATCGGTTGTTCGCGTTTAAGAAAATCGAGTAATTGTTCGGCTTCATCCCAATCCATTCATCCGGTCTCACGAAGAAATCGGACAAACCGCTTAAGGCTGACGAGATTGATGTCGCCGTTCTTCAACTTGAGATAAGTTTCAATATCTTTTGGTGAAGACAAGCAATATAACGAGAGCATGACTCTGACTATAATGTATCGAGGATTTTACCCGTGCGTACCAGATTGCTGGGTCCAGAGAAAACAATCCCTCGGTCTCGATTTCGACAGGTGCGTTATTAAGACATTGTCTGCCGATTATACCCTGCCATATCCAGCAACAAACATCAATATAGTGTCGACATAGAAGAACCCTAAAATCGTTTCCCCAGTATCTTTTGTGCGCTATACTCCTTCAAAGAAGATAGTTATATTGACCTTTCAAACAATATGTTCATTGTTCACGGCACGATTCACAGTGACTCCAAACACTTACTATTATGGGGTGAATCCGATACATCATCTACCCGTAAAGGTGGTCGTCGTTCCAAAACGACCGCTCATCCTTTCGCTATCTCGGCTGACCAGATTGAAGACTGGCTCGCGAATCTCGTGCCCCATGCACACCCGGAGTTGCAATCCTTCCAGCTTTGGCTGCCCACGTATGACACGGAGCCGCAGGCATCACCAGAATTACGGGCAATGGGTGTTTTTGCAGATGATGATACCTTGCCCACTAAACTTCATCTTTGGCAAGTCGCAGGTATAGCGCTCACCATTCCTGATGCTGTTGATTTGCTGCTGGCACTCACACATCAAATGGGGGTTGGACAAAGCCTGTATTTCTGGCGGGCAGCAGCTTTGGAAGCCTTAGCGTTAGTGATGCAACAACAGGTGCTACCTGCTCTGGAAAGGGATGATTTCCACTATCGGGCTTTCTGGCAGGCGATACCAGAACATCCAGAACGCATGACCGAGTTAGCCTCGCAAATGCCACCCGTCTGTCGTGCATTGGCAGAAACGCCCGAAACTGCACCATCTCCTTATAAGTTATTGGGAATCTTTGTCGATGCGGTAGCGGATTCAGCTATACGAGAAACTGCTGCATCACTCAAACTGTCGTCAGGGCGTGGTGCGGGCGCAGCATGGCTCGCAGCGCTGACTACCAATGATGCTCAACTCAAGTTGCCAACCGCTGATTCAGAGGCATTGTTCAAATCTTGGCAAACATGGTCTAGCCAAAACGATGCAGCCGGTAACAGCGCCTTTCGCATCACTTTCCGCTTGGATGCGCCAGATGATAATGGCAATCAGAAGTGGAAGCTAAGCTATTTATTACAAGCTACTGACGATCCCAGCCTGATTGTTGCTGCCAGTCAAATCTGGCGTGGGCAGGGCGACACCTATCTGATGCAGCGTTTCGACCAACCCCAAGAACGTCTACTGCGTGGGCTTGCTTTTGCCGGACGCTTATTCACACCTATTTTGGATAGTTTACGAAGCGCTGCACCGGCAAGTACCGCCTTTGATACCGGACTTGCCTACACTTTTCTACAAGATGCTGCCCCTCTTTTGCAAGCAAGCGGCTTTCGAGTTCTCTTGCCGCGCTGGTGGGGTGGCAAAAAAGCCCGACTGACTGCCCGTGCAAAAGTCAGTGGCGGCAAACAAACCAGCAAGTCGCGGCTAACGTTGGATACGCTGGTGCATTATGACTATCAAATCATGCTGGGTGGAGAACCCATCGAGCAGGCAGACTTTATGCGCCTAGCAGCACTCAAACAGCCACTCGTACAATTACGTGGACAATGGGTGCTGCTGGATACCGCGCAAATCGAAGCAGGTCTAAAGTTTTTCGAGCATGGCAGCGGTGAGCTTCCGCTGGATGAGGTGCTGCGGTTAGGGTTGGATAGTGAGGGAAATAAAGGCGCTATTCCCTTAGAAAACATCCGTACTGATGGATGGCTGAAAACACTTCTGACTGCGCTGCAACAACCTGAGAAAATTGAAACGATCTTACCGCCAGAAAGTCTACAGGCCGAACTGCGCCCCTATCAGCAGCGTGGTTTCTCATGGTTGGTTTTTTTTGAGGCGTTACGGGCTTGGCGCGTGTCTGGCTGATGATATGGGATTAGGAAAAACACTCCAGACAATTGCTTTACTGCTCTACATCAAAAGCGAACAACACACCATACAACCTGCTCTGGTGGTCTGCCCGACATCCGTTGTTGGCAATTGGCGGCGCGAACTTCAACGTTTTGCCCCTGACTTAAAATCCTACACCCACCAAGGCATCGAGCGCACATCTGGCGAGGCCTTTATTAGCCAACTTAAGGGCGTGGATGTGGTTTTCACCAGTTACCCTTTGTTGGCGCGTGACCGTGAAACGCTTGAAAGTATAGAGTGGTCAACGGTTATTCTTGATGAAGCACAGAATATCAAGAACAGTACAACCAAGCAGGCTCAGGCAGCCCGAGCTTTGAAAAGTGACTGTCGTATTGCACTGACGGGCACACCTGTTGAAAATCGCCTGACCGAACTCTGGTCAATTTTTCAGTTCCTCAACCCCGGCTATTTAGGCAGTGAACAGAATTTTCGCCGTCAATTTGCCAACCCCATTGAAAAGCTGGATGATACTGAGGCTGCTAAACGCCTAAGGCATTTGACTACACCCTTCATCTTGCGCCGCCTCAAAACCGACCCAACCGTCATCAGTGACTTGCCTGAGAAGATGGAGATGAAACTCTACACAACCCTTACGACCGAGCAGGGAACACTCTACGAAGCAGTGGTCAAAGATGTAATGGAGCGTATTGAAAACGCGGATGCAGAGGGTGATGCCATGTCCCGTCGTGGATTGGTTCTGTCATTGTTAATGCAGTTAAAGCAAATTTGTAATCATCCGGCACAGTATCTTAAAGATGGCAGTTCGCTGGACGGGCGTTCCGGCAAATTGTCGCGCCTAACCGAAATGCTGGAAGAGATTTATGCTACCGATGACAGGGCGTTGATCTTTACACAGTTTGCAGAGATGGGTGAACTTCTACGAGACCATCTGCTGACGAAGTTCTATGATGAGCCACTCTGGTTGTATGGTGGCACCAAGGTGAGTGAGCGCGAGGAAATGATCCGGCGTTTTCAGGCGGAGCGAGGGCCTAAAGTGTTTATCCTATCGCTCAAAGCAGGTGGTGTTGGCTTGAATCTGACACGAGCCAATCATGTGTTTCATTTTGATCGTTGGTGGAATCCGGCTGTCGAAAATCAAGCAACGGATCGCGCCTTCCGCATCGGACAAACTCGTAATGTGCAGGTGCATAAGTTTGTTTGCGCGGGCACACTGGAAGAAAAGATCGACGAAATGATTGAGAGTAAAAAAGCACTGGCAGAACGTATAGTTGGGGCAGACGAAAGCTGGTTGACTGAACTCAATACGGCAAACCTGCGTGATCTGGTGCGCTTACGCGAAGTAGGAGATTGACAAGTGACTAAGCGTAAAAGTGAACCCAGTTTTGATTACGACGATTATGATTACGGCTACTTCCCTGCTTGGCGCCCCATCAAGGTGGAAGGAGGCATTCAAAGTCGCAGTCAGCGCGGCGCATTTGCCGCAAATTGGTGGGCGAAACGCTGGCTTTCGGTGTTGGACAGTTATGGCATCGGCAGCCGTTTACAGCGCGGGCGCAGTTATGCACGTTCCGGGCAAGTCTTAAATGTTGATGTCCAGCCCGGTCTGGTCAAGGCGCGTGTGCAGGGATCACGCCCCAAACCCTATAATGTCGAAATCCAAGTCAGTGCGCTGCCGGATAAAGAGTGGGAACGTGTGCTGGATACGATCAGCGAGCAGGCGATATTCGCCGCACAGTTACTCGATGGTACGATGCCACAGGAAATCGAAACCGCTTTTGAAGCCGCTCGTGTGTCACTCTTTCCGACCAGCACGCGTGATCTTGTCACCAAATGCTCATGCCCTGATGATAGCAATCCCTGTAAGCACATTGCTGCTGTGTATTACCTGCTCGGTGAACAATTTGACCATGACCCCTTTCTGATTTTCACACTGCGGGGACGCACTCGCGAACAGGTTATTGAGGCATTACGAAAACGGCGGGCAGCGGCGGTTGTTGAAATCAATGAAGAAAGCGTGTCCATTGAGATTGAGTTTCCGACGGTGTCACTTAACGACCAGATTGTGAATTTTTGGGGAAGCGATACGTTCAATTGGATTGCTCCCCAGATTATTGCTCCTAAGTTGATAATGCTGTGCTGCGTCGTCTAGGATCACCACCGGGCGATTTAAAAAAGCCATTGGAAACCTTGTACCGAGCAATGACCCTATTTGTGCAAGCAAAAATCACTGGCAATAACGATTCCGAATAACGTGCGTTATGGATAACTTGATGAATAGATGCGAATGATTCAATTGATTCGCATGTTGTGCAGAATTTGCATATCTTCCGCTGAATCGTTCGGCGGGAGGCTCGGCTAACGCCGCTGAATTAGCATTTTGTGATGGCGGGAAGCTCGCTCATTGCCACTGAAATGACACTTTTGCAGCGGATGGCTCGGCTGTTGCCGCCGCCGAACAATTTGTGCATACCGCCGCTCTATTCGCCATCATTTTTAGTGGTGATGGACAGGGCAATCAATAACATGAGGCGTTCTCCCAGATTAATCTCAGCAGGAC
>JACDGI010000686.1 GCA_013821665.1 Anaerolineae bacterium | reverse complement strand
CCATCGCTCGTAGAGCCGCAGCGGTATCGGTGGTGAAGTAGGGGTTGCCTGTGCCACCGGTGATGACCACTACACGTCCTTTTTCCATATGGCGAATAGCCCGTAGACGGATATACGGTTCAGCAACGGAATTCATTTGTACAGCGGTTTGTACGCGTGTCGTCACACCAGCCCGTTCCAATGCATCTTGCAATGCGAGTCCGTTCATAACCGTGCCAATCATGCCCATATGGTCGGCAGTACTTTGTTCCATGCCCCGGCTGACACCAATGCTCCCGCGCCACAAATTGCCTGCACCGATGACGATAGCAATCTGAATGCCCAAATTATGTATGACTTTAATACGTTCAGCGATCAATGCCGCGCTTGAAGGATCAATGCCAAACCCCTGTGGACCAGCGAGTGCTTCACCGCTGAGTTTGAGGACGATCCGTTTGTAAGGCTGCGTTCCGTTTCCATTTTCGGTCATGCGTATTCCTCCATTTTCCTGTGACCACTTCATTTGGGTGTCTAAGGATAGGTTGACCCATCCCAATATATGCGGTTATGCGTTCGGCTGGCAAAAAAAAGGGACTAGCAAATGCTAATCCCTGAATACAAACACAGTTGAATGAGTCGATTAAACGCGCTGAGGCGCTTATTCTTCGGATTCGCCATCTGCGTTAGCATTTTCGCCAATCTTAAAGCGGGCAAAACGGCTGATCTGAATGGCTTCGCCCAGTTCTGACACGAGTGCATTCAGCATCGCTGAGATTTTGATGCTGTCGTCCTTCACGTAAGGTTGTTCCAGCAGAACAATTTCCTCGAAGAACTTATCCATACGTCCGTCAACGATTTTCTCGATAACGGCTTCAGGCTTCTTGCCTTCGTTCAGGGCACGGTTCTTCTGGATTTCGCGTTCGGCTTCCACTTCGGCAGCCGGAACTTCTTCACGGCGGACGTATTTCGGTGTGAAGTTGGCGATGTGGATCGCCATGTTCCGCGCGAATTCTTGGAACTTCTCGGTACGCGCCACGAAGTCGGTTTCGCAGTTGATTTCAACAATCACTGCCAACCGCTTGTCGTGGTGAATATAGCTGCCAATCAGGCCGTCATTCATCATGCGTCCGGCACCCAATTTCTTGGCTGCCTTGGCGATGCCTTTTTCGCGCAGCCAATCGGCGGCCTTCTGCACATCCCCATTATTGGCTTCGAGCGCCTTCTTGCAATCCAGCGGGCCAGCGCCTGTTGATTCCCGCAGGTCTTTTACCATCTGTGCTGTGATAGCCATTTCCTACTTTGTACCCTCTGCTGGTGTCTCTGTCGCTACGGCTGGTTTTTCTTCTTCAAATAATTTCGCATCGCGCATCTTGGCGATGGTGGACGCACCCAAGTACGCCTCGTCAGATCCTTCTTCTTCGGCATCTTTGTCGTAGAAGTAAGCCGCATCTTTCGAAGTGGCCGTGTTCATATCCGTATCATCACCCTTACGCATTGCCGTACCTTCAATCACGGCCTCAGCAAAAGCGCTGATGACCAGCTTGATCGCGCGTACCGCATCGTCGTTCGCGGGGATAATAAAGTCAATCGACTGAGGATCGGAATTCGTATCCGCCAGCGCCAACACGGGCACATGCAGGATATTGGCTTCCTTAACGGCGGTCGATTCGCGAACCGTGTCAACAATCAGAAGCATATCGGCAACCTTCTTCATGTCGCGGATACCACCCAGACGCAGGTTGAGCTTCTCGATCTTACGGCTGAGAACCAGACCTTCTTTTTTGGTCAGCAGGTCGAATTCACCGGCATCACGGCGCTTTTCCAGTTTCTTGAGGGTGTCGATCCGGTCACGGATGGTGCGCCAGTTGGTGAGCGTACCGCCCAACCAGCGATGGTTGACGTAGGGCATACCGCAGCGTGTGGCTTCACTCGCGATAGTTTCCTGTGCCTGACGCTTGGTTCCGACGAACAGCACGGTGCCGCCCTTTGAAACCAGATCCCGAATTTGGTCGTAGTAATTGTTGATGTTGACCAGCGTTTGCTGCAAGTCAATGATGTGGATACCGTTGCGTTCGGTAAAGATGTAAGGCTCCATGCGGGGGTTCCACTTGGGCGTGCGATGCCCAAAGTGAACACCTGTCTCCAGCAGGGCCTTCATGGTGACGTTTGAAGGCATGAACTATTCTCCTGTATGGTGTTTAACAATCACGCCGTTCAACCCCGAAAGCAACTCGGTTAAGAGCAACACCTTCAAGTCCGGGCGTGTGATATTTTGGCTAAAAGCCGGAAGGCATTTTAGCACAGGTTAACTTTACTTGGAAGTGGTGATTCAGAAAGGCGTTTAACCGCAGAGACGCAGAGATAAGCTGATAGAGATTTTGATTCGCAAGATTCGCAATTTGTGCAGATTTTGCATAATTCCCGCCGAAATGGCAGGCGGCTGTGAGGGAGCAATCCGCCGAATTGACATTTTTGCATGGCGGCTGGCTCGGCTATGACCGCCAGTGCAGCGGATGTGAGGGAGGTTGCCGCCGCTGCACAATTGGCACTGTCGTTTCGGCGGATAGACGGGAGGCTGCCGCCGAACATGCCAAACTTACCTGTAGGGGCGGGATTCATCCCGCCCGCCGATCTATCCATAAAACTTATCCTGTTCCCACAATGAAGGGTTATTGGCAACATAATGGCGAATATGATTCAATTCCGGTTCACTACGAATAATATGATCGTGAAAACTGCGCTGCCAGATGCTACTCGTATATGAATTGATCCTGTTGATTTGTCGTGTAACACCCGCCTTATAACCAGCGATGACTTGTGATAGGTAAATGGATTTCGGTGGTGTGGCTACGGCGGGAGGGATGAATCCCTCCCCTACGAGAAAAATGATGCCATGAATATGGTTCGGCATAACGACAAAGCCATCTAATTCGACGCTTGGATAATGGGAAGGGATTTTTTGCCAGTCTTCAAAAGCAGCATTTCCCATCGCCGAAAGGCTTAATTCGCCAGACTGAATCTTCCCAAAAAGAGGCTCACGATGATGGGTGCAAATGGTCACGAAATAAGCACCCTCTTGGCTGTAATCATAGCTTTGCAAGCGTGGACTGCGGCGAACAGGACGGGATTGGGTCATGGGTTTGTGCCTATGATGCGTAACGGAACATTAGAACGGGGCGGATGAATCCACCCCCTACAGATGACGTGTTGTTGGCGTGTAGGGGCGGGATTCATCCCGCCCGCCGTTTCCTCCTCCATGTGCAACGAGAAGAACAAATATTCTATCATGCTTTTCCAACTTTGATCGTTTGAGTTTGGTTTGAATATCCAAGCGTTATCTTCATAAATGGCCCAAAAACAGCCTCTTTTTACCTGCTCCACCTGCAATGCAGGTAAATTATCGTAACAGTCTCCGTAATTGTTACCTGTTATCGCCTGTTTAACAGGCCATTCTTCAAACATTTCAAACATTTTCACTGCATCAATCCTTAAGATGTCTGGTGACGATCAAACTTTGGCTGTTATACAGTGAATTTGTAGTAAACACAGAAGTGAATGTTAGAAGGAATACGGAAATGTACAGTCAACACATGTTAGCACGCGTAGAATACGACCGCATGATTAATTCGGTGCCGTCAGTTTCAGAATATGGCGATAATAACGGAACCCAACGCCGCCCGCTGAATTGGCTTCGTGCCGCATTCCTCAGCGTCTTGCACCTCGTCGTCCGTTAGTCGTAGATATTGACCTCATTCGTGCTTCAACCTGCGAATGTCTGACGCAGGTTTCGCCGCCGTAAGATAATCCAGATCACCACAGGTGCCCCGATCAAAGCCGTGACTGCATTTAAAGGCAGCACAATTTGATTTCCCGGTAATTGTGCGATTAAATCTGCCGCTAGTGCTAATGTGCCACCCAACATCACGGTCGCCGGAATCAGTAATTTATGATCTGATGTACCCAATATCGCACGGCACAGATGTGGCACTGCCAACCCCAAGAAACCAATCGGCCCACAAAAAGCGGTCACAGTACCGGCAAGCAATGCTGTGCTGGTGATGATCGCCAACCGCCCACGCCGCACATTCATGCCCATACTGCGGGCATATCCTTCGCCCAACAGCAGCGCATTCAACGGTTTACTCAGCAAAAACGCGCTCACCAATCCGATTAAAATCACCGGAATGAAAATCGGCATCTGGCTCCATGTCACCCCGCCGAAGCTGCCGTACGTCCAACTCAAATAGGCTTTGATACGTTCGGTCAAGCTGAAATACAACAGCAGGGTAACAATCGCACTGGTGGCATAACCGAACATCAAGCCAAGGATCAACAGTGTCATCACACTTTGCACCCGTGATGCCACGCTCACCACCAGAAACAGGGTAATCGTCGCGCCGATGAAGGC
>JACDGI010000046.1:18608-20587 GCA_013821665.1 Anaerolineae bacterium | reverse complement strand
GTTGTATCTGGTCTAGGGGGAATCATGTCTGATATTGCACATAATCCTGATACCGGGGCGCAGGTCGTTGATCCACATGATGACCACGATGAACAATTCTCGTTCGTCGGGCGTACATTCCCCGTACCTGTTTATACCGGCGTATTTGCCGTCTTGGGTGTTACAACACTGATCGAAGTTGCGATTTCCCAAATCTTCGAACGCAGCACCATTCTGATTATCATTATGCTGGCTTTGGCGACCTTCAAAGCCGGTTTGGTGGTGTGGTTTTACATGCACCTTAACAAGGACAATCGCATTTTCCTTGCTTGCTTGATGATCCCGGTCGTGCTGGTAGTCATAGCGGTTCTTTTCCTCTCGATTGTACCGACGGGTGGCTACTCGTAAGCCATGTCCATGCGTGTTCGAAAAGCACGTCGGGAGTAGGTCTATATCTCATAAGGGCGAACCGGCTGGTTCGCCCTTATCCATTTGGGGGCACCATGCATATTAATCTCAGCGATCAAGTGGCGGTCGTTACGGGTGGGGCGCATCGTGTGGGCAAGGCCATTGCCTTGGAATTGGCGCGTCAGGGAGTCCATGTGCTGATCCATTATGGGACATCGGCACAAGAGGCCACCGAAACGGTGCGCGAAATCAAATCGCTGGGTGTCGATGCTTACTCGGTGCAAGCGGATATTAGTAAACCGGAAGCCGTCGAAACTATCTTTTCTGCCCTGCGTGAACACTTCGGACGCTTAAATATCTTCGTCAACAGTGCGGCTAATTTCCAGAAGCGCGACCTGCTCAGCGTCACCTTGGAAGATTGGCAGGAAACGATGGCGATTAATGTGACGGCTGCCTTTCTGTGTACACAGGCGGCCACAGCTATGATGCGCCAGAATGATCCGTCTGGCGGCTGCATCGTCAATATTCTGGATCGAGGCGCGATTGATCCGTGGCCCGCTTATCCTCATCACGGCGTGAGTAAGGCTGCATTATGGATGTTGACGCAGGTGAGCGCGGCCAGTTTGGGGCCGGATATTCGCGTCAATGCCGTTATTCCGGGGCCAGTCATGAAGCCCGCCGGAACCAACATGACCGATGATGAATGGGCGAAAGTCGGTAAGAAAACCACGCCTATACAACGGGTCGGTACGCCGGAAGATGTGGCGCGGGCTGTGGCTTATCTCGCCAGCGAGGATTTCATCAACGGCACAGCCATTCATGTTAATGGTGGCGAACATTTGTTGTGGTAATGCTTTTCAACTATTAAATACGAATGGGACGGTAAGGGCGCAAGGCCTTGCGCCCCTACAAAAATGATCCCCATTTTAAACCTTAACCGGACAACCGACTAAAAAGAAAGATTATTTTTATGACCCGTTCGATTATACGTGCGACGATAGAGCATCTCGATCTTGTGGCACCTTTATTTGATGGTTATCGCCAGTTTTATAAGCAAACTTCTAATCTGGATAAAGCTCGCCAGTTCCTCAAGGATCGGCTGATTCGCCACGAGTCGGTGATCTTTTTGGCGCTAGATGATGAGCAAGCAGTCGGTTTTACGCAACTCTATCCGTCATTTTCTTCGACCACCATGCAGCGGCTCTGGATTCTAAATGACCTGTTTGTGGCTCCGAAAGGCCGCCGTTCCGGTGTGGGCGAGGCGCTGCTTGAACGCGCACGTCAATTCGCCGTGGAAGATGGCGCGAAGGGTCTGATGTTAGAAACGGCGCTGACCAACAGCACTGCCCAAAAACTCTATGAACGGCTTGGCTGGGTGCGCGACACCGAATACTGCGTCTACAACCTGACGTTTTAGTTAACAGTTTTCAGAACGATCAAGGCTAAAAGCTGCAAAAGCGATTCTGGAAATGATTCGGAAGATTCTGCAAATTCTTCAGATTCTGAATCTGTTTTTTTGAAGTTTCCGAATCTTCGCTCGTAATTTGTCGTCATAGTCGTCAATGGCATTGATGCTGTTGTTGCTGTTGCTG
>JACDGI010000046.1:0-18598 GCA_013821665.1 Anaerolineae bacterium | reverse complement strand
GTTGATGAGAAAGCATGGGTTTTGCAGCATTGCCACAGGATAAACCCTGCGGCAAGATGAATAAAGCCGCCTAAAGTCGACTCTAATCCATTACGAGCAACAAATAGGAGATGGATTTAGGGTGTTAAAAAGCGCGGACGGGATGTATCCCGTCCCTACGACAATCATACAGCACGCCCCTATCTAGTGGGTTACCATTTGGAAGAACATTTTGTCACTCTTTGGCGAGGCTGGCGCAAACCCTTTTGAGGGAGCAGAATTATTAAGGCAGTTGGTTGAGGGTTGGAAATCCGTTTGTCGGGTTAACCGAAAATAAACCTATGCCATAATAATGAGATCTGACGATCATCGACTACACCTACAGTGGGAAATAGGTTTTTACCACAAAGCCACAAAGAATATAGAGAAACGCAATTGAACTGGGATCATAAGAGGTTTTGTGGACATTTCAACAGCAACTCAGTTATATGAAGCCTTCTGCAAAATTGTGGTATTGCTGTTGTACCGCCGCGTGAGACTAACCTTCCCGCTTGGGAATATCGTTTACATGATTAACTACCTATCAAAGAGATAAGTACAATGAAAAGATTCTTAGTAAGACTGGTAGCAATTGTGAGTTTTATGGTTGTATTCTTGACCATATGTTTCTTGATAGTGAAACCGTCTACCAATCAGTTTTCTGATTTCAGCGCATTCTCAACTACCGTAGAAGTTCGTGAATTTCTTGAAAATGGCTTAGGCAATCTTCAAGCTACAAAAACAGATGTACTAGATTACATAGTTAAAACTGGAATTAAAGGATGTGCCGAGACGAAAAGCACTATTACATGTCAGACTTTAGCTCCTTACAAAAATGGATCGGATAATGATGTTATTAGTTCGCTTCTGTATCGCATATCTACAATCAACAACTATGACATTAGTTTCAATTTTTCGGAAGAAAAACTGACTAATATTTTTGTAGAGAAGACATCAACAGGTTGGTAATGTAACGTTCCGATTTACTTGTTCGCATCAAATACTTAGGTCGTTTTTGTTCCATTTGGGATTGAGAAATGCTAATGCTTCTAGCGACCTGACCCGTAGATCAGCGGCGGACGGCAAGAATGCCGTCCCTACATAGGAGTCTGCTAATGGTAGGTGTATTCATTTTGAGGTGAGGATGAGTGTCGTCAGTGGGAGGCAGGAATGGGAGAGTGGGCGCACAGCCGTGCGCCCCTACAGTGGCATTGTGTTGAGGGAAACGGAACGGTGACAGACCGTTCCCTACAATGCCAATGATGATTAATGGGTTGCGCTGGGTTGTGACAATGCCTCGCGATTGGCCGTGAGGAATTCCGCCACGCCAGTTGGTTTGCGACCGGTGAGTTCCTCAAATGCGTTGGAAACCCCATCCGATTTACCGATGGCTGTACCCGCATCAAATGAGGCATACAACTCGGCAATGGGTTGTGGCAGTCCGGCAGCGACCATATTTTGAACCAGAACTTCGAGCGGCAGCGGTGTGTAAGTGATGGTTTGGCCGGTGACGCTGGAGACAATCGCGGCGACTTCATACTGGGAGACGGCTTGTGGGCCAGTAATATCCAAAATGCGCCGTCCACTGAAATCGGAAGCCAAGGCAGCCGCCGCAACACGAGCGCAGTCTTCACGGGTGATGTACGAGATTTTACCATCACCGGCTGCCGCGTAGATGCTGCCTAGTTGGATGGCCTGACCCAGCGAGCCAAGCAGCATATCGGTATAAATGTTGTTACGCAGGATGGTATAACCCAGCTTGCTATGAGTTAAGGCGGTTTCCGTGCTGTAATGATCGGGCGCAATCGCAATCGGTGTTTCGGGTTCGGGATTGTACAAAGACGTGTAGACAACATGGCTGACACCGGCTTCTTCTGCGGCTTTGACCGCGTTCGTATGCTGCGTGACGCGCAAACCGGGTACGCCCAGAGCATCGGTGCTGATGAGTAATAAGCGATCCACACCCGTAAAAGCCTTGACCAGTGAAGCTTCATCGTCAAAATCCGCCGCCCGTACCGTCACGCCGCGCTGGGCAAAAGCCGCCAGTTTTTCCGGTGAGCGAGTGGCTGCAATGATATTCGGGGTGTTGGCTTCCAGAAGCAGTTCTAGGACGCGCTGTCCGAGTTTTCCCGATGCGCCAGTTACCAATAAAGTGGGTTTCCCATTGTCCGACATAGTGATCTCCTCAAGTAGTCGCGATTAGCATACGTTACTCTATGATGGTTACTATCATTTGGGAAGTAGGCACTTTGAGGTTAGCTGGTTACTTGTAGGTAACGATGGGAAAAGTGAACCGCAGAGTGACTATGAAATAAGATCACACCAGCAATGAAAGTAGTGCATCCGGAACCCCCACCCCAACCCTCCCCCGCAAGCGATGGAGGGAGACAATGCGAATAGGCTACTTTCAAAACAGGGGCTGAGTACACAGAGGAAGGGCGGAGAACAAATCAGGGTGAGAATAGCCTCACCCTGCGATGGTTATATGCTTAATTCAATCGTGTTTGATTACCAGATAGGGCAATCCTGCATCGATATAACCCGCTAGAGCTATAGCTGCCATTGTATTCGTTGATAAATCGAGCGTCAGTTTGATGGATTGAATGCGCTTGCTCTTCGGATCGATTTTTTGCTCGATGGCACTGATCGTCGCGTTTCGTAGAAGGCCTCGCAAGAAGAACGAACCCTTCTGTTTAGTAGCAGGATCAGGAATATAGGTCTGCGCGTTAAATGCGCCATTGGTGAAGGGATCAATCCAATTGTATTCGCCATAGGGTTGGAAGCTTAGATTAAGAGGTGTGCCTTCTCCTTCTACCATCCCTATAACCACGTCAACCTGATCACCCACTTCGAGCTTATCTGTGCTCCAGCGGTAAATTGAATCGAGGGTTAGTGTCATTGTGTTTGATGATGGCGTTGTTACCAATACTGGCAGAACGGGACGCATCTTGATCGGCAGCTTCGCATCAAGCAGCGATTGGATGATTGCAGCCTCATCTGCTGAAACCGCGACGGTCAGAACATTGTTTGTTTTGTCTGTGATCAACGCGGTTTGTACTACTACCTTCGTCAACTGACTTGGTACTTCTCCGGGTATAAGTGTCATAACCGCTTGTGTGGCCTCCGGTGTCGCCTTGTCGTTTGTCTCAATGGTTAGAACGGTAGCGATGATGCTCACAAAAGTACCTTTGTTATAACCTACACCTTCGGCGGCTTGTAGATTGCTCAGTGTTATGAAGGTGATGTCGGCAAGCGGAATATCTACTGTGATTTTGCCGCGAGCCAACGTGGGTTGTGGCGCGGGGGTGGGTGTTAAGGTTGCCGCAGGCTGCGATTGGTCTACTGATGCTGATTTGGCGATTTTGAAGTGCATCCCTGCCGCAATCATGCTTGAAAGGCGCATCTGCAAATCAGCCGGAACTGCTATCGAGATTGTGGCAGACGCGGGCGTTCCGTTCTGATCTAGTGAATTATTCAATACCATGACCGTACCGGCGAATTGTTTTGTCTCGACGGGTTGGGTGCAATCAACCTTTGTTGAAGCGGCATTGACTACCAGTAGGCAGGTCGAGTAAACATCAATCATATCGCCGGCTTGAATGGGGTCGTGCGTTGAGTCAATGAGGCTTAGAGGGATGTCGAAGACAATTTTGGTCAATGAAAGAAAGAGCTTCGAATCAAGCGCCCATTGAATAATCACGGATTGTTGGCGCGTTACCAACAATGTAATGACATCAGTACTGTTCTGGCCGTCGATTTTTACGACATCTACGTTCGTTGCTATAGGCATTATTTGACTACTCGGTTTTAAGGGCGTAGTAGTTGGGCTATTGTCTGGCCGAGACAGATAAAAGAAACTGAACACAATATCGGCTGCCTTGCCTTCACGCACGTCCTGACCTACTTCAATGAACTTGCCACGAGGAATGGACATGGTGACCGTATTTTCATCCGAAGCAGCTAGCGTCGTTGATGGGGTTGAGGTTGGTGCAAGTGCAGCCGTCGGTGTCGGAGTGGATGATGCCTGATCTGCCGGTGATGGAATAGCAGGGGTTGGTGCAGGCACACGAATTTGCTGCCCCGGATACAACAACACCGTACATTCCGAGCCACCCGAACCGACACCAAAATCACATTGCGAGAAAACAATTTCAGGATTCAACTCCGAAAGGATGCGGATCGTCGTCCCATACTCAAACGCAATACTGACAATGTTTTCGTCACCTGTGACAGTGTGCAACGTGATTCCCGATGGTAAGGTCGCTGTCGGTTGTGTCTGATCTGCCGATGACGATTTAACGAGTTTGAAGTGCATTCCTGCTGCATTCATTTGTGTGAACATAGGCATGTCACCCGGAGCAACGGCAAACGCAATTGACTGGTAGGTCGTTACGGGTTGTCTGCCGTTAACCACAATCTCACCGCTGAAGACTGTTGCTTTAGTCACGCGCAATACTTCGTCAGGTTGAGTACAGTCTGTTTTTGAAGTGACGACTGTATTGTTGATACCCGTAACATCTGGTATGAGGGTACAGGTTGAATATATATCGACTTTGTCATTGGGTTGAATGTTCTCATCGGTCATGATATTGGCAAAAGGAATTGTGATGATGCGTGCATCCACAGGCAAATCAAAGGTATTCGGCAATGGTTGTTGCAGGCGGAACGTGATATTTTGTGCAACAAGCCATCGGAGCAAGCCAGCCTTTTCGTTGGGTATAGCTAATGTGATGGTTGGTGTTGGGACTGAAGTGGACAACGATTGTTGGAATACGATGGTCGCCCCAACCATAACTAAATTCTCAACAATATGCTTACCATCCGGTAGAAAAGTCGCGACCAAGCCATTGGCGTTCGTGCTATCGGTTTTAAATGGGAGTTGTGCGACGACATCGATTGCGCCCCCTGGGCCGGGTAAGTAGCTATCGCTGGTCAACAAGTTGAGCGGAATATCCACTGCTACGCTGTCCGTCATAATACTGGAACTAACTAGACTCAAATTCCCTTCCAGCATTGTTGCCAAAATAGGCTGACCGCGTTGTATATCGTTTTGCAGCGTTTTCCCATAGAGCATTGTGATATTTGAAGTTTGATTGCTACGGATTGCACCAGCCGGAATACTATCCGCAGGCCATGCGGAGTAACCAGCAGCGTTGTCAAGGACACTATCCGAGAAGGTATAGCCACGCGGCAGGTTTTGGAAAGCAACCACCACATTGACGTTTGGTGATGGAACATCGGTCGGGTGGATCGTGGAAACAGGTTGATCGGTCAAATAAGCGGAAATGATCGGTTGCCAGCGGGGAATGTCTTGTTTGGCTACGGCTCCACGCAGAACCTCAACATCGGTATAGGTCTGGGTACTACCGGTATCGTCAGCCCAATAGACGGTTTCAAGCCAATGACTGCTAAGGATTGTGCCCTGTGGAATATCACGAGCAGCGATCACCACAGGCGCTACACCACCCACGCCCGGTAAGCGGAGATTTTGAGATACTACCGGCGGGACAATCGACCCGGTAGCGGCTTTGGTGGCCGTTCCCGTGGCAAGGGCTAAGGCCATTTCATTAATACGCGGCGCTTTTCCACGTCCATTAATCAGCATGACTCCGGCGATGGCGACTACGATCAACGCCGCGAGTAAGGTCAAGGGCAGCCAATTGCGTCTCGGCGTGGGGATGGTCATATAGGATGTCGAGTTCACCATCGGGGTTTCTCCTTGTTTGATCTGTTCGAGGCGGGCCAGCAGGCGTTCTTCCAGTGCGGTTTGGAAAGTCGAGCGCATCGTTGGACGGGTGGTGGCGAGTTCGTCCACAACGGTGTCACCGCTTGGTTGTCCGCTTTCGAGTACCTTATCAATCTGATCGAGCAGATGTTTATCGGGATCATAGTTGAGGTTCATGGGTCGTACTTCCTATCCATTTCGGGATCGTACTGGCGCTGCAAGTCTTCGATGGCGCGGCATAAATGCGCGGCCACGGTGCGTTCGTCCAAGCCCAGCACCACCGCGATTTCGCTGTTACGGAGTTCACCGAAAAATCGCAGCGTGACGATTTCTTGCCGTCGGGAAGCTAGATTTGCGATGCGCTGGCGCAGCCGTTGGAATTGTTCTTGACGCTGGAAGGCGGCTTCAGGCGTAGGTGCATCACTTTGGATGTCAGGCAGTTCGTCTAAGGACACATCCTGCGTGACGTGCTGCTGGCGATAATGTTGGCTCACCGCGTTGTGGGCGATGCGGAAAACCCATGCGGCGAAAGCCCCTTCGCCCCGATCTTCAAAGCGTGGCAAACCTTCAACCACTTTGAGAAAAATATCGGCGGTCAAATCTTCGGCATCGGCAGCCCGTCCGACGCGATAAGCCACATACGCATAGACGCGCGGCGAATAGCGCCGGTACAACTCACGGAAAGCCGTGGGGCTGTGCTGCGCCTCTTGAATCATCTGCTGTTCGTCGGTAAAGGTCATGCCTGCCGCGCTATTCGCTGATGTCCGCTAACGTTATCCATTAAAACGTAAATGATGACACGAATACTGCATCGAGTTTTTTTGAGAAGATTATTCACTATAGAGGCGCAGAAAAAAAACAAGAAATGCTACATGGAATCGCCAACATCAATGTAGGGAATATTCATAACAAAGGATGCGAATTTGACCCATTTGATAGCTTCCGCTATGCTAAGTAAAGTCGAAAGGATCTAATTATGGAAACTGTTCTTAGTATTAATCTGATTGTCTCAAATCCCAATGTGCGTGGTGGTCGTCCATGCATCTCAGGAACAGGGTTCCGAGTCACGGATGTCGTGATTGCCGAACGCTTTCATCATATGACACCTGATGAGATTGCTACCGGATACGATGTACCTCTAGCAGGCGTTCACGCTGCTTTTGCCTATTATTACGAACATCGTCAGCAAATAGATGATGATATTCGCCAACAAATTGCCAAAGGGCGCAATGCACAAGAAAAGAATCTAGGTAATGACCGTCCTTCGCTTTTACCTTGATGAAAATGTGCAGGTTGTAATTGCCGAGCAATTACGCAAACGTGGGATTGAGGCGGTCACTGTTCGTGATCTCGGTACACTCGGTGCTGAAGATATTACCCATTTGATGCGCGCTACCGAGATGTGTTATGTACGCATGATACCGATTATATTGATCTCGCTTCTAATAGGCTTCCGCACGCTGGAATTGTTTTTGGTCAACACAGTCATACCATTGGAGACTGGGTTAACTTCCTCGAATTGATTTTCACCATCTATTCGGCTGAAGAAATGCATAACCGTGTCGAATACCTGAAAGTTTAACGTTTTTAGCGTTTGTCTTTGCGGCGGGCGACACGGATACTACGATCAGGCTGCTTGCGTATCCATTCCAGATAGCGGGCGATTTCAGGTTCCTGCCGTAACGAGTCGAGCGTGTGCAGTTCGTTGAGCAGTGTGCGATTGCTGAAAAAGCTGTGCAATGTCCGGTGGCAGGGAACACATAAATCCACGACCTCTTTACCCCCTTCGGCTCGCGGAATCAGATGGTGCCGTGTGATGTGCATGACCTCACGCTGACACAGGGCGCAGCGGTTCGGCTGGTCGGTTTGGCGCGGGATAAGGTTAGGCTGCTGACGGCGTTTCATCACATTAAGCCTATTCTAATAATCTCCAGTCGCGGCAGTCGATAACTTAAAAACGGCTGTTTGCATCAATGCTCCCCTAAATCTCCCCAACCTGATCTTACAACGACGACCTATCCTAAGCAAACCTATCTATATGGCCTATAAATAAATCCATCATTGCGCACATAGGATTCGATTGTGCGGGATATAGACTGTATCCAGTTAGCTTGACCATATGACGAAAGGAGTGCCAAATGCAACAAGGCACGCAGAATACTACAGGCCCATCAAAAACCAATCTGATCATCATCGGTGTGATCGTCGTAGCGGCGATCATTTTGCTACCGCGACTTTTCGGTAATAATTCGACACCGGCTTCTACAACGACACTGCCACAGGTTTCGCAGCCGAATTCATCCACAAGCAATGCCAACATTAGCTTGGGTACACCGGTCGCTGCCACGGGTATCGATCAAAACGGTTGCGCCACCCAAACAGCCAGTTCGTTTGCGTCCAACAAGAGTATTTACGTGATAGCACCGAACAGTACTGTCCCGCAAGGAACGACCCTTTTCGTGCGCTTGTATCGTGATAACGCTGCCATTGAAGATGCGCCGGAAATAACCGCGAACCAAGATTATTCCCAAGACTGCATCAATTTTGTTTTCCAACCCACGGGTGCGAATTTCACACCCGGCAATTACGAAGCGCAGTTCTATGTCAATGGGAACGCTGCTTCCTCGGTTACCTTTAATGTTCAGTAATCTGAACAGGAGCCAATTATGAATATCGATATGGGTACAATCGTTCTGATCGGCATCATCGTGGTAGCAGTCTACCTGTTATACAAGCGCTTGATGCCACAACAATCGCCTTACAGCCAGCAGGGTTCTAATCGCCCGCAATATGACGATCCGAACATCAATAGTCATGGTGGTTTCGGTGGCAACCAACAGTCAGGACAACAGGGTTCTAACCGCCCACAATATGATGATCCCAACATTGAAAGCCACGGTGGATTCGGGAGTAATGGTGGATCGAACCTCAGCCACCTTAGCCAAGGGCAAAGCAAACCGGTCGTGGAAGCTCCTCGCCGCACCGTGAGCGAAAAAGCGCCGGAAAGCCCACGTAGCAATGACGATCCGAACATCAGCAGCCACGGCGGTTTTGGTGGCTAGTAATAAAACCTGAACTCAAACTTTATCTAAAAGTGTACACAATATAGGAGCCCGAAATGAAGAGTGAGCGTTACGAACCGAAGTCAAACATCGATAGTGCCAAGGAAAGCTGCCATTACTGCCACAACACAACCTTACAGCAAGTTGGCAATGAAAAAGTGTGCGCTCACTGCGGAACACGCGTCTACAGTACGTCGGGGTTAAACCCCATCAGGATCAGTGCTGCAAGTGCGCGAGTATCAATCGGCGCAAGATAAAGTTTGATCACCTCAGTATGTAATGGGCACAAGAGGATCTCAATCATTGTGCCCTTTGACAGATTACCAGATTTATTGTTAGCGCTATAAACACCCGAAAGGACTCTTTATGACAACCAAGACATCGAAGTCAAATAAGTCAGCCAAAACGACCAAGGCGACGGACACAGCAAGTGCTGCTAAGACGACCAAGGATACGAAGGCATCGAGCGCGACCGCTGCTAAGACAACCAAGGACGTGAAGGCATCGAACACGACCGTTCCAGCCAAGACGACCAAGTCGACGAGTTCGACCAATACGGATAAGACAGCCAAAAAGGTCAACGCTGCTAATCCGGAAAGCATCCAGAAAGTTCGCGATTTGATCAAGGGTATCAAAATCGCCATGCTGACCACCATCAGTAACAGTGACGGTGCCCTTCACAGTCGTCCGATGGGCACACAAGAAGTCGAGTTCGACGGCGATCTGTGGTTCTTCACGCGATCCGATTCACAAAAGGTCAATGAACTTAAAAAAGATCAGACCGTGAACGTCAGCTATGCCAACAATCCTCGTTATGTATCCATTTCGGGTACGGCGCAGATTGTCGATGACAAAGCCAAAATGAAGGAATTGTGGAACCCGCTGTTTAAAGCCTGGTTCCCCGATGGTCTGGATGATCCCACGCTCCGTTTGCTCAAGGTGACGGTTAAACAAGCCGAATACTGGGACAATCCCGGTGGCATTGTTGCGACCATCATCGGATTTGCGGAAAGTTTGATCAATAAAGAACCGAGTAAAATGGGCGAGAACGAGACGATAACCCTGCGGAAGTAATTCCGTCAGCGTCACTTAACTTTTCAAAGATGCCTTCTTGAAACACTCAAGGAGGCATCTTTTAATTCATAGAAGTAAATGGCAGCCGTTATTGCTCTATAATCAATTTATTTACGGATACTAGGACATAGCAATGAATAATCGGATGAGGTTTGCCTTACTGAGTTTGTTGGCGGTCATTCTCTTGATATTTGGGGTTGTTCAGACGCAAAACCTCAGCCAAAGCCAGACTACCGTGAGTGAAGTGCAAAAGACGGTGACCGCTCAGGCCAAGGCTTTCGCTGACCAAGGTACATCAGCGGCATCTACCTTAATGGCTGCTGGAACACAAGCGGCGGAAGCTCAAAATCAGGCTGCTGATCAAGCATCGACGGCACAGGCTGATGCTGTATCCAAAGCACAGACACAAGCCGCAGCCGATGATCGCGCCCATTCAACCGCAACATTGGGGGCAGTAATGGTTGAAGCCGCAACTGCTCAAGCCAATGCAGTGGGTGATGTGCAAATCAAAGAAGCTGTTTCGCGGGCAATCTTTAAGTCAACGATAACGGCGTTGGACGCACAGTTGGCAAGTGCTAATGACCGGTTGGCGACCGCAAATGCACAATTGGGAACGGCTCAAGTTACGCCGACTGCGACCGTCCAACAACCAACTCCACAAAACAGCGATTTACAGCTTGGCGCTCCGGTGAGCGCTGGTGGCCTTGATAGCAACGGATGCGCAACGACACCGCAAGACACTTTCGCACCAGATCAATCGATTTATGTGGTGGCACCAAACAGTAAAGTTCCCAAAGGAACCGTCATTTTCGTACGTTTGTATCGTGACAATATCCCTATCGAGGATGCGCCGGAAATTACGGCTGACCGAGACTATGACGCTATTTGCATCAATTATGTATTCCAGCCAACGGGCGCTAACTTTATGGTGGGAACGTATAAAGCGCAGTTTTTCGTGAATGGCAGTCCGGGAGCAACCATCATAATGAGTGTGCAATAGCCTTGATACTCAAAAAAACGCCTTTCTAAGTATTAATTAGAAAGGCGTTTCTCAATTCCGTTTTGGAGCTACGAAGCTGGAGTATTGGTGGCGAATGCGGGTAAAGCGGTTGCCGGTACAGCCGTCGCATTCGATGAGTCGGGTGCTGGCGTGGTCGTCACAACGGCGGCGGGCGGTGTCAGTGTCATATCTTCGACGTGAAAGCGCACCGAATCGAGAATGGCTTGCAGTTCACCGCTGCTGGTATCCATCGCATTGATGGGATCGCTAAAGACATAAAAGACGAAGTTGATGCCCTTTTCTCGAACACCCGCGAACCAGCCGCGTGTATCAGGCAATCCGCTTTTACAGGTGACCGCCGACCATTGTGTACCTTCAGCGCTGAGCAAACCCACGCGATAACTGCGGCGCACATCCACACCGATATTACAATCCGACTCGATAACAGCGGAGCGCAGTAAACGTACACCATCCGACCACAAATCCGGTTCGGGTGTCGCAGCCATAGTCATACCCATCGCGGCCTGTGCCATCTGATCGGTGCTAGGTGTCACCAGATTGGGGAAGCCCCAGTACAGCGCGATATTGCCGACACCGCCGGTGATCGGCCCCCGGTAATAAGCCACCGGAATAACACGGAATTTATTCGGCTCGACATCCGCCAACACCTGCGCGTCATAACCCACCTTCCACCCCTGCGGCAGTGTAATATCCAATGGTGGTGGGACTTTGTCACCGGTTGTCGGCGGCAAGGTGATGACCAGCGGCGCTTCGGTGGGCGTGAGTGTAAAATCCGGCACAAAGGTGACGTTGGGCTGCGGCGTATCGAGTGTGCTAAGGGCTTGATCGACCGCCAGCGCCGTGAAGGTGGCGTTGACTGCCGCTTGCACATCGCTGATGCCAGCCGTCGTGGTCAGTGAGGGTACAGGTGTCGCTTGGGCGGTGGCGGCTGGCGCAGGTGAACAAGCCGCCAGCAGGATAAGCAGCAAGAAAGCTGTACTGAATGCTGAGTAGCGGATGCTGATTTTTTTAAGGTGTGGTGTCATAGGTTCGTCCCGTCAGAGTTCGTACGATTAACAGGATTGATTGTACACGCCATCCAAGTGTGTTGCAGGGGTGGGTGAACTTCTCTTATAAAGCTGCTTCCCACACCTTACTGTTTGACTACGAACTCGCCGTGAGAAAATCGGCTGGCATGTCCTTGACGGCTGGCACAATGTACTTTTCGATCAGCCCAAAAGTATCCTGATAGATGCGCGTGCCGGTTGAGGCATTCATGACCACTTCCAAATCCAAATCAGGGATATTAAAGATGAGCTGTCCATCAAAACCCAACGCCAGATAAGCCTTGAGGCGTGGGAATGTCCACCACATATATCCATAGTCGAGTTTGACACCGGTTGCCATATCCACATTCGCCCCGGCTTGAGTTGTGGTGGCGTTTTTAACCCAATCCGCCGAAACAATCGTTTGACCATCCCATTCGCCATTATGCAGGAACAAGTAGCCGAGTTTTGCCATATCACGCGGCTCTAAACGAAGTCCGGTGCCGCCCGAAGGGATACCATCAGGATCGACTTTCCACAGGATGTCTGAAATGCCAAGCGGTTTGAACAACACCTTGTCGGCAAAATCGCGCTTGGTCGTCTTGGTCGCTTTCTGAATGATGGCTGACACGACATGAGCACAGCCTGTGCAGTAGTACGATTCGGTTCCGGGTTCGGCTCGCATCGGCGTGTTGAGTGTATAGGCAACCCAATCATCCGATGTGTTAATCCCCATTTCCTTCTCTTCGTTCCAATCAAGGCCAGACTGCATGGTGACAAGGTCACGTAGTGTCATGGCTTTTTTGCGGGCATCCACATTTTCAAATGTTTTATCAGGGAAGAAATCCAGCACAGGATGATCGAGGCTGTCGATAAAACCCCGGTCGATGGCGATGCCCACCAGCGTCGAGGTAAAACTCTTGGTCACTGAGTAGACTTCATGTTTACGCTTGATGGTATAAGGCGGGAAATAGGTTTCACTGACGATATAGCCATGACGAATGACGATCAGACTGTGCAGATTAATCTTGTTATCCGTAACCGCTTGCAGCATCTGCGTCAGGAGTTGCGAGTCCATTTGCTGATCTTCCGGCGAGGACGTGCGCCAATCCTCCGTCGGCCAATAGTCGCTGTGGATGGCAGGTGTGGGAGTCAAGAAGATGGGAATGGGGGTTAATGTGGCTGTCGGCTCAGCAGCGAACACGAGCGTCGAAGTTGACAATTGGAGTCCCAGAACACCAACGAGGATGAATAGGCATATAGCTATATAACGGCGGCGAAGTCGGTTTGCGATGGTTTGACGCACAATATTCTCTTTCTAAGTAAGGGTAATATGACGAATAAACAGATAATTTGGTAAGGCATCTAGGTTTTGTAACAACTAGAAACCTCACCCCCAACCCCTCTCCAATGCTTTGGAGAGGGGAGCAAGACAAAGCGATTTAAGATTAACGATGGCAGTCAATTATGGTTTGCCGGATAGTTTCAATCACATTATTAGTGTGATTAAGCACACGATCATTGCTAAACCGGATAACTTTTAGTCCTAAATTTTCAAGAAATTCTTGTCGAACAGCGTCCTCCTGTTTTGTGTAAGCGTGAATTTCGCCATCCACTTCAACAACAAGTTTCATATCGACGCAGAAAAAATCGACGATAAAACGTTCAATTGTATGCTGGCGACGGAACTTCATATTCTGAATTTGACGATTGCGTAAGTGTTTCCAGAGTAAATCCTCGGCAGGTGTCGATGAATGACGCATTTGTCTAGCCAGAGGCTTGAGTAACTCCCAAAGCTCCGAAGATGTGTTGGCGTGAATGAGATCAGTTGAAGGTTCTAACCAATGACGTTGGTTTTTCATAACTCATCAGCCTATTGCATAAAAAGAATTTGTTCCCCTCGCCAAAGCATTGGAGAGGGGGTAGGGGGTGAGGTTTCTTATTCCCACTCAATCGTTCCCGGCGGTTTGCTGGTGATGTCGTAGGTGACGCGGTTGATGCCCCGCACCTCATTGACGATACGGTTGCTGGCCCGCGCCAACAGATCATAAGGCAGACGCGCCCAATCCGCCGTCATGAAGTCATCGGTAGTCACGGCACGCAGCGCTAATACTTCCTCATAAGTGCGATAGTCGCCCATCACGCCCACGCTTTTAACCGGCAGCAGCACCGCGAAGGCTTGTGATGTGCCTTGACGCAGCATCCCCGCTTTGCTGAGTTCATCGATGAAGATAGCATCGGCTTCCCGCAGGGTTTCCAAGCGTGCAAATGTGATTTCGCCGAGGCAGCGAACCGCCAAACCGGGGCCGGGGAACGGCTGCCGCCAGACAATATCATCCGGCAAACCGAGCGCCGTACCGACGTTACGCACTTCATCTTTGAAAAGATCACGCAGCGGTTCGACCAGTTGGAAGCCCAAATCCGCTGGCAGACCGCCGACATTGTGATGGCTCTTGATGACATGCGAGGATTTGCTGCTGGCTGCGCTTTCGATGACATCCGGGTAAATCGTACCCTGCGCCAGAAACTTCACACCTTCCTCAGCCAATTCACGCGCTTGTGCCGCAAATATATCAATGAACAGCTTGCCAATAACCTTGCGCTTGGCTTCTGGCTCCGTGACGGATTTGAGTTGGTCGAGGAACTCCTCGGTTGCATCCACCGCCAGCAAATTCATCCCCTGCTGCTCGCGGAAAACCTGTACCACCTGTTCCGGCTCGTTTTTACGCAGCAAACCCGTGTTGACGAAAATGGCGGTCAACTGGCTGCCGATGGCTTTTTGTAGGAGCGCACCCGCCACGGCTGAATCGACACCCCCGCTCATGGCGAGAATCACACGTTCCGTACCGACTTGTGCGCGGATGGCAGTGATGGCCTCTTCGATGAAGGCCACCGGCGACCATTTGGCTTCGCAACCGCAAACATCAAACAGAAAATTACGCAGCAGGTCTTTGCCCTGCGGTGTATGCGCCACTTCAGGATGGAACTGTACACCATACAACTTGCGCGACGGATCACCCATCGCCGCGTAAGGCGAATTATCCGAGGCAGCCAAACCGACAAAACCCTCCGGCGGTTGCTCGATGCGGTCACCGTGTGACATCCAGACATTCATGTTGTCGGGCAGATTGTGGAGCAGCGGATTATCCTGCGTATGGTGAATTTGGGCAGGGCCAAACTCGCGGTCATTAGAGGCCGCGACGATTCCACCGAGCGCGTGAGTTAGAGCTTGCATCCCGTAGCATACACCGAGGATCGGATAATTTTTCATGAGCCAACGCGGCATCTGTGGCGCACCCGGTTCATAGACACTGTTCGGCCCACCGGACAGAATATAGCCGCGCGGCTGGTGAGTGTTGATTCTTTCCTGCGGCGAGTCGAAGGCAAACACCTCGGCATACACGTTCAGTTCTCGGACACGACGGGCAATCAATTGTGTAAATTGGGAACCAAAATCAAGTATGGCGATGCCGCCGGAACGTGGATCAGTCATGGATGGCCTTTTAGGGGTTGGCGATTGGCATTTAGCCAATGGCATGAACGAAATATAGAACCTGTTTAAAAATTAAGGACGGACGCGACGTATGTCAGGCGACATAGGGTTGGATAAAATGTAGCGACATGAGGTCAGATCAAATAAGTCGGTGTTTTTCTCGCCAGAGGCTAAAGCCGTCCGGCTCCATATTCCGACAGGAAGCAGGCTAAAGCCCGCTCTGACCTGTCGGCGTACTTGGCTGATGATCAAGTTTGTCCTCTTGAAGACACCTTTGCTTACGTGCATTTCATTGATCCAAGTTTATGTCGTTTTATTGGTATAACCCTACGTCGCCTGACATATATGCCGTGTGTCCTTCTAAATTGGGAAGATCTTAGGCACTCACAACGGTGAACTTATTCTGATCTTAGCCCAGCACCTGATAGGCGAAGCGCAGCATCATTTCCTGAAACTTGATACTTTGTTCTTGTGCGCGTGAACCATGCCCTGCATCAAACCACTCGATGTTGATGCTCTTGCCCAGCGATTTCATCTTATCCTCGTAACCTCGCATTTGACGAGCCGGACAGCGGGTATCGTTACTCCCTTGGATGACCAGCACCGGCGCACGCACTTGATCGGCATAGGTGATGGGTGAACTGGAGCGTGTGATTTCTGGTACTTCTTCCGGTGCGCCACCAAACAGACCGCGTTGATAACCGCGCAGGGTTTCGGCCTCATCTTCGTACATGACACCCCAATCCGCAATAGCGATACCCGCCATGCCACCCGCCCACAGTTCGGGGCGTGTGCCAAGCGATTGCAGCGTCAGATAGCCACCGTATGACCAGCCGGTAACCAGTATTGAATCGGCTTGAGCGATGCCGTTATCGACCAAATATTTGTACGCACCGGCCATATCATCCACTTCGAGATGGCCCAGCTTACCCCAAATCGACTTCTCGAAGTCTTTGCCGAAGGTGGTGGAACCGTGATAGTTGATGGTGAAATAGGCGAACCCATGATCGACCCACGTTTGGCTGTTAGCCGCGTAATATTCGCACATGACCGCAGTTGGGCCGCCGTGGGTTTCGAGGATCGTCGGGAAGGGGCCGTCCCCTTCCGGTGTGACCAACCAACCTTGAATGGTCGCACCATTTTCGGATGAGAAAGTGACCGATTTCCATTTGCGTCCGGCAGGAACATTGCCAGCAGCGAGTATGGTGCGCGTTTGCTTGCCTGTTGTGGCATCCAGCGCAACCACCTGTGAAGGATGCACCGAGTCCTGCCACGTCACAAAGACCTCATTTTCAGAGACATAATAGGCGTTGCCGTTGTAACCACCCCAAACACCCGACGGATGATCGAGTCGCGTGGCGGTTTGCGCGGCGATGTCATACACATAAAGTTGGTAAGCAGCTTGATAAATTTGTCCCAGCAGAATGTGTTTGGCATCCGGAGACCATGCCCAGCCTGTGACCTCGCCGGGAATATCATCAATCGCCAGATCATGACGTTCGCCGGTTTTGGGATTCCAGATGAGCGGACGGTCATAGCCGGATTTATTGGTGGTTGCCAGTATCCGCATATCCCGTGCAAGCGGCGAGAAGTGGCCGAAATTATGCTTGACTTCAATGCCATCCGAAAGCCGTGCGATTTCTTGGCCGTTAACCGTATCAAACGCGACCAAACAGGTGTCAAGAGTACCGCTGTATTCGGCGGTATCCATAACTGCGATCTCGCCGCCGTGCGATAGTGTTGGGCCAACTGAAAGCTGTTTGTATTGGGCGATGCGCCAAGGTGCCGCTCCATCCTTGATGACAAAGAATTCAAAGCCATGTGCGCCCGCCGTTACGAAGCTGGTAACGTGTCCGTCATAACTCTGCTCGATAAAAAAGGAGGCATACGGCGGCATATCCGGCGTAATATCGACGGCTTCTCCACCCGCGAAAGGCACCCGCACAAAATGACCGAGTTCATTGCCCTGCGCGTCACGATGATAATACACATACTCGCCATCCGCCGAGATCATACCGCCGACCACACCTGCCGGTTGGCTGGTCAACTGCGTCAATGCGCCGCTGGCAACATCCCAACCATATAGTTGGTAGATGCCGTCCTTGTTGGTACAGACTAAGCCGTGCGCCGGATTATGGGTTGCGATTTTCGACCATGAGATGCTAGACGCACGGAAACGCTGCTTCCAAGTAGCATCCTGACTGGTATCGAGCGGTATGAAACTCATGTTGTGTCCTTCCCCTCATTCATTTCTCGAAAAATGACCTGTCTCAAAAACCTTGAGAAATAAACAATTTCTCTGCCTCTTCTTCCCTCTCTATGAAATGGTTCACGAGACGATACTTTTTGAAACGTCGAAAACTTTCTCGCTCACCCCACACGATGAGCGATCAACGTGCATCAGTGTGACGTTGTATCCTTGCCCAAATTGCTAAAATTACCAACGACTTGAACGGGCTTTTCCGAAGTAGGGCTGGTGGCCGAAAAAGTAAAATGACCACTATAAACATCATTCCTTTTTTCAAGGACGATTGATCCGCTGGTTGCCGTATATTGTATGGTTCCGCTGCCTGTCTCTAAAGCATCTGGAAGCGAATTGATGTCGCCCGCATTTGAAAAATCCAATACACCGCCGAAGAAGTTGCCGGACTCCGGTTCGCCACGTATTAAATAGCCTCCCGGCTCTGGCATCTCATTGCCCGGATAACCCAGTGTGACTATAACATGGTTGTTTTGGCTGGTCAGTCCAATGAGCTGAAATTCACCGACCGACGGTCGTGTTCCACTGGCTAGGGTAATGTTATCATCCTGCATATTAAAGGATAACGTTCGGCTGATGTCACCGCTAATCGTGGCCGAAAACTGTGCGGGATCGGGAGCATGGGTCGTGAGCGAGCCAACCAAAAGGACAATGATTCCGATAACAATGATAAACGTTATGGGTCGCTTCACAGTATTTGACTACTCCGAAAACTCGATTTTGCCGTCGTCCATGCTGGTAATTGTCGCCAGCGCATGAATCGGGATATTGCTATAACCGGCCTTAAGCATCGCGCCGCGTCCGCCTTCAAATGATTTTTCGACCACCACGCCTACGCCGACCAGATTACACTTGGCACTTCTGACCATCCGCGCCAGCGCCAGCAGTGTATTGCCGGTCGCCAGAAAATCATCAATAAT
>JACDGI010000685.1 GCA_013821665.1 Anaerolineae bacterium | reverse complement strand
CTCCTATGGGGCGAACCACTGCCTACTGGGAAGTGGGATTTCTCGACGAATGGCACGTATTGGTGCGGCAAGGCTGGCATTCCAAGTATTGGTTACGGTCCCGGAAATGAAATTCATGCCCATACCGTACTCGACCAAGTGCCGCTCGATGATGTTGTGAAAGCGACTGAATGGTATGCGCTGCTTCCGGGCCTTATTCCAAGGAAATAAATCAATGGACATCAGTTGGATTGAACCCAATATATTGGCGGCTAGCCCGTTACCATCAAGCGAAGCGGATATTCGTTCGCTTCACGCGCAGGGCATTCGCGCCATCATCACCTTAACCGAGCGTCCGATTACGACTCAAGCTGGCGTTACACCGGAACTGCTATCCGAGTTGGATATTACACCACTGCATGTATCAATTGACGATTTCGGCGCACCGGACAATCAACAAGTTGTGGACGCGATGCACTTCATCGAGCAGATGCAAGCCTCAAACAAGCCCGTTCTGGTTCATTGCAAAGTCGGACAGGGACGAACCGGAACCCTTTTACACGCATATTACTTGAACAAAGGCTGGAGCCTCAATGATGCGCGAGAACAAGTATGGGCAAAGCGTCCGTTGTGTGATTTCAACAACCTATCACAGGAGCAGCAAACGTTTTTGCGAGAATTCGCAACCACTGGACGAACCGTTTACATATAAATGGTCTAAGCTATGCTCATGATGACAAGCCGGTTTTCAATTGATCCCATGACGCGAGGGGCTTATATGCTATTTGCAAAAGGCATGGTGGCGCGTACCCGATCCCAAGAGGGATGTGTCGGCTTTGGTATCTTTGAAGACATCAGCGCGCCGGACACATTCATCATATTGGAACAGTGGCAAAGTACGGAACTATTTGAAAAGCATACGGCCAGCCCACATTTCCTACATGACGATGAAGTCTTGATGACCTTTGTTCTCGGTCAACCTAGTTATGATGAATACGAGTTGGAAGAGTCTTCTGAGGCTGATGGATGAACTTGATTTACGTCATGCGGCACGCTCAAAGTACGATCAACTTGGAACATCGCATTACCGGCCGTACATTTGATGGTGACTTAACACCATTGGGGCGTGAACAAGCCGCGATAGCCGGGGAATGGCTGGCGGACAAAGGTATCACGAAAATCAGCCACAGCCCGTTCCACCGTGCGGCGCAAACCGCCCAAATCATCGCGGATCGGCTGAGATTACAGGCTACAACCGATGCCGGTTTGGGCGAAATGAACTGCGGCGATTTAGATTGGCGTACCGATGAAGCGAGTTGGGATGCGTGGCGTGCTGTTTATGAACGCTGGCAGCAGCGCGATTGGAAGGCAACTTATCCCGGTGGTGAGAGTTACCAACAGGGTTTTGATCGCTTCAACCGCTGTTTGATGAATGTTCAAGCAAACGAGACGGCGCTTTTGGTCACGCATGGGGGGATTAGTGTGACGGTTATTCCTTACTTGTGCGTCAACGCAGCCGCTTTGCATGGGAATTTGACCTTAGATCACACCGGAATAATTGTATTAGAACCTTATGGAGATGGTCGGTATATCTGCCGCGCTTGGAATCAATCAGAACATTTACAAACCGGGCGGGCTTATCTCAATGATAAATAGGAGAATAGTGGATTATGCAGACTGATTTACGAGGCCGTGACCTCATTACCGAACAAGAATGGACACGGGAAGAAATTGATACGCTGCTGGATGTGGCATGGGATCTAAAGCGCAAACGTGCATTAGGTGAACCCCATGCTCTACTGCGCGATAAGGTGTTAGCAATGTTGTTCTTCTTTACCAGCACCCGTACACGCGTCAGCTTTGAGGCCGGTATGGCTCAGCTTGGCGGTCACGCCCAATTTATCGACAGCGAAACCACCCAGATTTCACACGGCGATACCGCGATGGAAATCGGTCAGATCATCGGACGTTATTGTGATGGTATCGCAATCCGCCAATGCGACTGGAACTTCGGCAACAAGTACATCCGCGAAGTGGCAAAGGCCAGCCGCGTACCGGTGCTGAATATGCAGGATGATATTTACCATCCCTTCCAAATTTTGGCTGACCTGATGACCATTCAAGAGAAGTTTGGGCGTGATCTGCGTGGCAAAACCATTGACGTGAGCTATGCCTATGCATCGAGCTATCAGAAGCCCTTATCAGTGCCACAAAGTCTGATTTTGTTGATGACACGCTACGGTATGAATGTGCGTTTGGTGCATCCACCGGAATTTGCGCTGATGCCCGATATTGTCGAACAGGCCAAGGAAAACACGCGCAACAGCGGTGGCTCATTTGAGATGATGGATGACTTCAACGCCGGTTTCAAAAACGCCGACATTGTTTATGCCAAGAGCTGGGGCTGCTGGATGACCACCGAAGATAAGAATGAGTCGTCAGTTATCGGCAAGAAGTACACCAATTGGATTACCGATGAACAGCGCATGGCAACTGCCAAACGCGATGCCATCTATATGCACTGTTTACCGGCTGATCGTAATATCGAAGTCACTGACGGCGTCATCGAAGGTCCGCAGAGCGTGGTTTACGACGAGGCTGAAAATCGTTTACACGTTCAGAAGGCTGCTATGGCTCTGACAATGCGGTAGTTCTAGGCAAGCATATATAAATGGGACACAACCAACCGGTATGTCCCATTTTGTTTTAAACGAATCACTTATAATTATTGAAATGAATTTAGTTAGTTGAGAAATATTTTATGGCTGGAAAATTGGTTACGATTGCGATTGGTGGAAATTCGTTGATTACTGACCCGAAGAAGCCAGATGTGCCGCACCAATGGGATGCGGTGCGTGAAACCTGCGAACATATCGCCGCGATGCTGGCTGAGGGCTGGAACGTCATCATCACACACGGAAACGGCCCACAGGTCGGTTATATTCTGCGGCGTTCTGAAATCGCTGCCAAAGTCGGCATCCATGATGTGCCACTGGACTTGATCGTGGCAGATACGCAGGGCGCAATCGGCTATATGCTCCAGCAAGCACTCGACAATTCCATGCGACGGCTGGGCATTAACCGCACCGTCTTAACCGTGGTTACGCAAGTACGCGTTGACCCCGACGATCCGGCTTTCCAGAATCCCAATAAACCGATTGGCAGCTTCATGACCGAGGAAGAAGCCTATAAATATGAAGCCGAGGGTTGGAACGTCATGGAAGATGCCGGACGCGGTTGGCGACGTGTGGTGGCCTCACCGAAGCCACTGGCAATCCATGAGATTAATGCTATTCGCGTGTTGGTCAATAATGATTATGTGGTCATTGCGGCGGGGGGCGGTGGTGTGCCTGTGGTACGCAATCAACACGGGGAGCTGCGCGGTGCGTATGCCGTCATTGATAAAGACCGAGCCAGCAGCTTACTTGCCCAAACGCTACGTGCTGATTTGTTCATCATATCGACCGGTGTGGAAAAGGTCGCGTTGAACTTCAACAAACCGGATCAAAAATTACTCGACACGATTACACTGGCAGAAGCGCAACAATATATGGCTGAGGGTCATTTCGCCGTCGGTAGTATGCTGCCCAAAATTGAGGCCGCAGTCGAGTTCATCAAAATGGGCGGCCCACAAGCGATTATCACTAATCCGCCAAATCTTGCACGGGCGCTGCGCGGTGAAACTGGCACACGGATTGTACCGGGGTAAATAATGAACCACCGAGACATAAAATAATTCACTACACTGAGATAATGAAAGCTAATCTACATGGCTCCCATTAAAGAACTCCGCTGTCCGGTTTGTGGACGCAGCTACTCGCCGCTAGAAGTCCAATACACCTGCCCTGTTTGTGGATCGGTAGGCACACTGGAAGTCCTATACGATTATGAGGCACTGAAATCGCAACTGGATCGTGACGCGCTACATAATCAGAATGAGCAATCAATGTGGCGTTACAAAGCCTTGCTACCGATTGAGGCCGATTCTAAAGTACCACCGCTGCGCGTGGGTATGACTCCTTTTTATGATACAAAAAGGGTCTCACAGACACTCGGTTTAAAACAAGTCTGGTTGAAGGATGATGGGCAAAACCCAACCGGCTCACTCAAAGATCGAGCGAGCGCGATGGTGGTGGCGCGAGCGATGGAGCAAGGGATAAAAACAGTCAGTACGGCGAGTACTGGTAACGCAGCGGCTGCGCTTTCCGGCGTGGGTGCTTCGGTGGGGATGAATATTATTATTTTCGTACCCGCAAGTGCGCCGGAAGCCAAAATTGCTCAACTCTTGGTTTATGGGGCGACGGTCTTATTGGTTGAAGACACTTATGATGTGGCCTTTGATCTGTGCGCGGAGATGTGCCAGCAAGAGGGTTGGTACTGCCGAAATACCGGCATGAATCCTTACACAGTCGAGGG
>JACDGI010000684.1 GCA_013821665.1 Anaerolineae bacterium | reverse complement strand
AACTCTAAAGTTCTACTAGATGATCGTTTGCGCTGTATCAATTCGATTTTCACTCTTTATCAGCAAGTTTTTGCCGTACGTTGCTCTCCACATTTATCCAATGTGATTCGAAGTGTTGAACTAGAGCCTGATGATCTTAACGTATTAAACTCTATTTGTTATATGTGGTGGGATATATCTCCTCTTTATCCGGATATGGAGGTCGACAATCTTCAGCTAGTGCGCAATGCGGTACTTAATGTAATGAGAAAAACTCTGGAACTCGATTCGATTGTTTGCCAAGAAAGCGCTCTACACGGATTAGGGCATTGGGATCGGCTTCCAGAAACCACAGACATCATTGGTAATTGGTTCAAACAACATACCAATGCACCAGATGAATTGCGTCTGTATGCAATCAGAGCGCAATCAGGCGGAGTTTTATAATGCATATCAATAAGGCTTCTAATTGACCAAAATCTTCATTCTCACCACACGCGGACTCGAATCCATCAGTGCCGCTGAAATTGCTGAACTAGATGGCGTGACTGTCACCGAAACCAGCTACCGCCGTATCGCCGCTGAGTGTTCCGGTTCGCTCGCGCCCCTGCTTGGCTTGCGAACCGTCGATGATATTTATCTCGACCTTGCCCATTGGGAAGGTGTCTTCCATACCCGTGATATGCTGGCGCAATTCAACGCGTGGAGTGATCGTCTTGATGTGCAGCAAGCCGCCATCAACTGCCGTCAGGTGCGACCAATCCCGTTAAAGCCAATATTCTCGGTCAGTGTGAGCTTCATCGGCAAGCGCAATTACACCGCTGATGAGGTCAAAAACAGCGTCTCCGATTCCATCACCTTTACGCACGGTTGGACGTATACCGCCGATGATCGCGAGGCCAACCTCAACATCCGCGTCTTTGTCGAACACGAAGAAGCCTATGTCGGTGTGCGTTTGGGATCACATGCCCAGCACGAACGCCTTTATAAAATGGTCGAGCGGCCCGGTGCGCTCAAGCCAACGGTGGCGGCAGCTATGCTCCGTTTAGTCGATGTCCAAGCCGGTCAGCGTTTGCTTGATCCATGCTGTGGCTCCGGCACAATCTTGATCGAAGCAGCACTCATGGGCGCTTCTATTCAAGGGGGCGACAATGATCCTGAAGCGATTAAAGCCACGCGCGTAAATATGAAAGATGCGGGTGTGCAAGGTGAGATTGAACAATGGGATGCGCGTGTTTTACCACTGCGCGATGGCAGCAACAAACGGATTGTGACCAATCTGCCGTGGGGACGACAAACATTTGTGAATGAGGAATTGGGATCGTTTTATATGCAGGTGTGCGGGGAAATGGAACGGATTGTCGCCGCAGAAGGGCGCATAGCCATCTTGACCAGTACGCCCGACCTTCTACATTTTAATTACTTACAACTGATTCAATCGCTCGAAATCAGCCTATTCGGGCAGAACCCGACCATATCCGTTTACGGCGCTACTCGTTGAATAACGCACCCACGCTGCGTCCCTGATGTGACCGTAAAATGACTTCCGCCAGCATCGGTGCAACCGATAAGATGGTCATATTGGGGAGAACTTTTTCAGAAGGCAGTGGCACCGTATTGGTGGTAATGATTTCCTTCAAGTCCAGCCCGCGCAGATTATCATAAGCCTTGTCTTTCAACAATGCGTGTGTGAAGACAAGCGAAACTTCCTTAGCACCATGCTTGCGAATAGCTTCGACAGCCTTGACAATCGTCCCGCCGGTCAGCACTTCATCATCCACCAGCAGCACATTCTTGCCGTCGATGTCACCAATAACAGCCAAGGCTTCAGCCGTCCCGGTGTTGAAAATACGCCGCTTCTCGACAATCGCCAATGGTGTGTCCAGCTTTTCGGCCCAGTTACGACCCTTCTTGGCAAAACCCAGATCCGCCGCGCAGACCACCAGATCAGGGATTTGCTGCTGCTTCACATAATCGCTCATCAAATGAAAAGCCGTCAGCGCATCGCCGGGGATATTGAAGAAACCCTGAATTTGTCCGGCATGTAAATCAACCGTGATATAACGGTCTGTACCAGCCACTTCAATCATGTTCGCCATCAGCCGCGCGGTAATCGGTACACGCGGTTGGTCTTTCTTATCAGATCGTGTGTAGGACATATAGGGCACAACCAGATTAATTCGCCCAGCCGAGTCGCGCTTGAGGGCATCAATCATAATCAACATTTCCATAATGTTGTCGTGCAGTGGTGTCGTCATACTCTGGATGAGATACACATCCTGACCGCGTACACTTTCTTTCAAGCGGATAAAGATGTTCTCGTTAGGGAACACAATCCGTTCGTATGATCCCAAAGGGCATTTCAATTGTTCTGCTATTTCGGCGGCCACATTTGGGGAAGCCGAACCCGCGAACAGCATAATCCGTCCATAGTGACCGTTCTCGACAGTCCGGTGGGTATCCGTGTCACGAACATAGGTCGTTCCGGGGACTTTTTCCAACACGCCCTCCATAAGCCTTGCACCTCGCATTGTGTCTAAATTTTGTGTGAATGATTGTTACAGCAGGCTGCTTAATGGCAACCCCCACCGTAGTTCCCTATTTTGCCACGTTTACCTGCTGAAATGCCAGCAGTTGGTTTACTGCTGTCTGCGGATCAAGTGAACGGGATTGCACTTGGTTAACAACATCTCGCAAGGTGTCCGCTGGCAAAACCGAAAATAACTGCTTCACAAGTTCATCACGTACCCGGTCAACCAATTCCATCTCGACATGCTGCTGCTCAAGCTGGTGCATTCGACCAGCATCGCTCAAATACTTACGATGTGCTTCAATCGCTGCCACCAACTCCTCAATACCCTCACCTTCAGTCGCTACCGTTCGTATAACGGGCGGCAGCCAAAACCCGTCGTTGTGTGCTACCGACGATTCGACAACCATTTTCTGACCATGATGCGAAGTCATTTGTTCGCGAGAAGCAGGATGCCCCAGTTCGAGCATGGTCTTTAGTCCACGTACCGTGCTATCCACACCCGGACGATCCGCTTTATTCACAACCAACACATCAGCGATTTCGAGGATACCGGCTTTAATCGCCTGTACATCATCCCCTAAACCCGGTGCTTCGATCACAATTGTGGTGTAGGCCGCACGCACAATATCAACCTCGCTCTGCCCAGCGCCGACGGTTTCAACCATCACGCGGTCAAAACCGGCGGCATCTAGTACCCGAATGACATCACGCGTCGCTCGTGCCAAACCACCGAGACTGCCACGCGTTGCCATACTGCGGATGAATACACCTTTGTCGCCGGAAAGGTCGCGCATCCGAATACGATCACCGAGGATAGCGCCACCTGTAAAAGGACTTGTGGGGTCAACTGCAAGGATGGCTACCGTTTCGCCTTGGGCACGGTAGGCTTTCGCCAACTCCGTCACCAGCGAACTTTTGCCGGTACCGGGAGCGCCCGTTAGCCCAATAATCCATGCATGTCCGGTGTGGGGGTATAAAATCTGAAGGCCGGTGTTCACACCGTCGCGCTCATTTTCGACAGCGGTCAACAGTCGTGCCAGCGCACGCCGATCACCTGCGAGTACAGCCTTTGCCAGATCCATCATGCCTGTCGAGCGCCTATTAATTCATGAATCCGCTTTACGATGTCTACAGTATTCGTACCGGGGCCAAATACCGCTGACACACCCATATCTTGCAGCACTTTAATATCTTCATCGGGGACAATACCGCCGACAATGAGCGCCACATCTTGCAGACCGTTGGCATCCATCTCTTGCCGGATGCGCGGCACCAATGCCAGATGCGCCCCACTCAGGATGCTCAAGCCAACAATATCGACATCTTCTTGTAATGCAGCCTCAGAGATCATTTCCGGTGTCTGCCGTAAGCCGGTATAGATAACCTCCATACCGGCATCACGCAGTGCGCGAGCGATCACTTTTGCACCACGATCATGCCCATCCAAACCCGGTTTTGCGATCAGGACGCGAATAGCCGTTGTCATGCCGTCGTGCCCCCTTTCTGAAAGGTTTACGTCTAGCATAAATTTAACCCAATTATAACAGACAACCCCTGATGAATCTGTCACTCAAACCGGAATCAAACCAAAACTTAATTTATATCAATATCGGCATCGCAATCTTGTGTTACAATATCCAAATGAAACATGTGCATTGCGGAGGGAACGGATGAGCAGTCTCGCGTCCAAGCAAAGCCCAAATCCTGATAGTCCAACTCACCCTGTAAATTCAAACGCTAACACCTCCGCGATGATGCGACGTGTTCCCTTTTACTTGACGTTGACCGTCGGCGCGGTGGCCGTAATCTTGCTGGCTATTTTCCTCGTGACCGCTTTGGAATGGCGGCAGCGGCCCTTCTTCGGCGCGATGATGAGCCCTTATAT
>JACDGI010000683.1 GCA_013821665.1 Anaerolineae bacterium | reverse complement strand
CGGCGGCTGTATTGTCATTGATTGTGGTCATTTTCGCGCCGTGGATCGTGTCGTCGGTTCTGGCACCGGGTCAATTACCGGATGTGCAGCCGCTGACGGTTTCCCTCATCCGCATTATGATGCTCACGCCGTTCATCTTTAGTATCAGCGGTTTGATAATGGGTATCCTGCAAATACACGGTAACTTCGTACTGCCGTCACTGGCGATCAGTATGAACAGCATCGGGCAGATTTTTGGGGCGTTGGTGCTGGCACATGTGTTACCGCCGCTAACGGGCAGCGTAGCTCAAGTAGGTAACTCGAACGTTTACGGGTTGGCGTGGGGCGCGGTCTTGAGCGCGGTTCTGCATCTGGCGATTCAACTGCCGGGATTGTATGCCATCCGAACCCAGTCGCCCAAAGTGCGCTTTTTATTGGACTGGCGGACACCCGGTTTACGCGAAGTCTTGCTGATGATGGGGCCGCGCGTCTTAGGGTTAGGCATGGCACAGCTTAATTTCATCATCAACGCCAATTTCGCCTCGCGGATGGTGGAGGGCAGCCAAGCCATTTTGTCCACTGCTTGGACGTTGATGTTTACCATTCTCGGTGTGATCGGGCAAAGCATTGGCACGGCAGTCTTCCCGACACTCTCGGCGCTGGCGGCTGAAGGTAACATGGAAGGCTATCAAGATCGATTGAGCCGCGCTTTACGCAGTGTGATTTTTTTGGCGTTACCAGCGACTGTTGGCTTAATTGTACTCGGTGCGCCATTCATTACGCTGTTGTTCCAGCGGAATAGTTGGACAGCCGAGGATACAGCCGGAACCGCTTGGGCGCTGGCTTTCTACGCGGTAGGCATAACAGGCCACGCCAGTTTAGAGGTGCTTTCAAGAGCCTTTTATGCGCTGGAGGACAGCCGAACACCGGTTCTTATCGGCGTGATGTCATTGGTGGGTAACATCCTACTAAGTATCGTGTTTATCCAGTTTGTAGGTGATCCGGCGAGTTTAGCGCATGGCCCATTTGCGGGCTTGGCGCTGGCGAATTCACTCACGACCTTACTAGAAGCGGCGACGCTGTGGTTCTTGCTGCGACGACGGATCGGAAATCCCGATGCGATTTATTTATTCGACGGCATTCTGCGAACGAGTATCGCTACCGGTATCATGCTGGTGGTGATCCTGCCGTTCCGCTTGTTGGCTGTGGATGGGTTAGGCATGGCACTGGTTGGTATTGTGGGAGCCGTACTCGGTACTGTGGTATTTTTTGCAAGCAGTATGGTACTCAAAATGGAAGAGACACGCACTGTTCTTGGAATGATTTTGCGTAAATTAAAGCGTTCATAGGAGAGCATTATGATTGGTTCAACACACCGGTTTACTGTGGGCGATTTCGTCTGCATTGTGTTTTGTGATGCCGACCAAGTGCGTGATGGTGTCGGACTGTTCCCTAGTGTTGATCCGGATACCCTCAAAAAGGGGTTTAGTGATCTTGGATACCAGTGGGATGCCCTCAAGTTTTCGATGAATATCCTTTATATCAAAACCCCTGAGCATTCAATCTTGGTGGATACGGGCTTGGGAGGCAACCGCAGTAAGCTGCCGGAAAGCCTGCTGTTGGCGGGTATCGAACTGAATAAGATTGATACGGTCATCATTACGCATGGACATGGCGACCACATCGGCGGGATTATCGGTGCGGATGGTTCGCCGACATTCCCGAAGGCACGTTACGCGATTTGGAAGGACGAGTGGGAACATTGGTTGGACGTGGCACAAAAAACGGATGACCCCAATAATCCGGCTCGTAAAAACCTGATTCCGATACAGGATAAAGTGATGCTGATCGAAAAAGAGTGGGAGTTTTTGCCGGGAATTCATGCGGTTCATGCGCCGGGGCATACGATGGGACACATGGCTTTACTGGTCGAGTCCAAGGGTGAAAAGCTGCTGCATATTGTGGATGCGGCACATAGTCCGGTACAACTGGCTCATCCGGATTGGGCACCCGGTTTTGATGTCGATCCACAGGTTTCGACGGCTACTCGTAAGACTCTGTTTGCAGAAGCCGCCGATGAAAAGCTGTTGATGCTGGCTTACCATTTTGGCTTTCCGGGTGTGGGGCATGTCGAACGGTCGGGTGATGCTTTCAAGTGGGAGCCGATTAGCGGTTAGCTTTTAAATGGTCTACTATTACGAATTATTACAGATAATTCGTAATATGCGGCAAATGCAGCAAAAACCACAACTGCAAATTGGTTTTATGTCGCTAATGTCGTCAGTGCTGTCAGTGTCGGTGTGGCTTTTGGCGGCAGTGGCGGCGGCATTCGGATGCCATTTGCCAGTTTTTGCTGCCACAGTTGCCAGATTTGCTTTGAAGATGAGCGAACATAGGCACTATTGGCAGCCATTTAAAGTTGTTATGAGTACGAAATAAATCGAGCAAAATCACATCCTTAGTATAGAACAAAAGGTCTTATTGAGTCAAGTTATAGTATCCAAACAAAGGCGCGAGTTGAGGCTTGATAAGGCGCGGTTAATTGGTACGGCTCCATTGGCTGTGAGAGACGCGAGAAGTGAGTACAATTAGCACAAAGTGATTTTCATTTCTAGTTAAACAAGGTTGAAAAATGCCCTACAATGATATGCCTCTGGCGGAGTTACAGGCTTATAAACCGGCCCGGAGCGAAGCTGCCGATTTTGACAGTTTTTGGCAATCGACATTGGCGGAGTCACGTCAGTTCCCGCTAAATGCCACATTCACGCCTGTGAATAGCAAGCTTAAGACCGTAGAGACGTTTGATGTGACTTATAACGGTTTCGGCGGGCAGCCCATCAAAGGCTGGTTGATCCTACCCAAAGAGCGCAGTGGCAAGCTGCCGTGCATCGTGGAGTACATCGGCTACGGTGGTGGACGCGGATTCGCTATTGATTGGCTGCTGTGGGCGACTGCCGGATATGCCCATTTCATTATGGATACACGCGGGCAGGGCAGTTCATGGAAACAGGGTGATACGGCTGATGTTGAACCTGCCGGATCGAATCCGCAGCACCCGGGTTTTATGACGCGTGGCATCGTCAAGAAAGAAAATTATTATTATCGTCGTTACGGGCGGTCGAAGCGGCACGGTCGCATGAAGCCATTGATGGCAACCGGATTGCGGTAACAGGTGGCAGCCAAGGTGGCGGCATTACGCTGGCGGTAGCCGGTTTGGATACGACCGTGGCGTTGGCGCTGCCGGATGTGCCGTTCCTGTGCCATTACAAAGTGGCGATTGAGAAGGCCGACCGTGATCCGTATCAGGAAATTACGCGTTACCTGCATACGCATCGTGATCAGGTGGCGACTGTTTTGAGCAATTTGGATTATTTTGATGGCATCAATTTTTCGGCGCGGGCAAAGGCCAAGGCGCTCTTTTCAGTGGGTTTGATGGACGATATTTGTCCGGCGCGGACGGTGTATGCGGCGTATAACAATTACGCTGGAGAGAAAGACATCGTGGTGTATCCATATAACAATCACGAAGGTGGTGAGAGCTTCCATACCGTCGAGAAGCTCAACTTCGTGACGAACGCTTGGCCGCTATAAAATTTTGCCCTTTGATAGTTGTTTGGGAATTATCAAATCTCTCCATCTCCTCAACTTTCTCTCTCCAGTGCATCCACAGGAGCTTTCGTACTGGCGAGAGGGAGTCATGGACATAAAATTCAGCCAATAGGGTGATTTTTTATCATAAAAACTCTTGTACATTAGTTGAAATCCAAACAAATAAGGATCAAAGTGAAATTGGGATATACGCTATATCCCAATTTTTATCGCAAATTTGGGATATGTGGGATAATGAGATTTGGTTCAGTACAATAGTTGATAGTGGAGCGAGGGCAATAAAATGAGCAAAAAAGACAAAAAGAAGCATCCAAACGAAGGGGACTTGGCCGGATCTTCGACTGATATCGCTCCAGAATCGCAAACCCGACTCGATAAAAAGTTTTATAACGCCGAACTGAAACGGCTGCAATTTGAATTGGTGCGATTGCAATATTGGGTTAAAGAAAGTGGCGAGCGCATTGTTATCCTGTTCGAAGGACGGGATGCTGCTGGAAAAGGCGGAACGATTAGGAGTATCACCGAAGCGCTTAACCCGCGTGGTGTGCGGCTGGTAGCCTTGGGAAAACCATCCGATACCGAGCGCACTCAATGGTACTTCCAGCGCTATATTCAACATTTACCAGCGGCAGGTGAGATCGTGATTTTTGACCGCAGTTGGTATAACCGCGCGGGTATCGAACATGTGATGGAATTTTGTACGGATGACGAGTATGAGGAATTTATGCACTCGTGCCCGGAGTTTGAACGGATGCTGACGCGTTCCGGCATCAAACTGATTAAATACTGGTTGTCGGTCAGCGATGAGGAGCAAGAGAAG